>CAYQGF010000122.1:0-2823 GCA_964416885.1 uncultured Iamiaceae bacterium | reverse complement strand
CCCCGTTCCGGCGTGGCCGACCCGCAGGGGCAGACCATCGAGCGGATCGCCTTGCCGACCCGGACCCCGGCGACACCGCCGTAGCCGAGGGCCGGCAGCGACCGCTCGATGGTCTGCCCCTGCGGGTCGGCCACGCCGGAACGGGGGCTCACCTCCACCAGCACGTCGAACTCCTGCATGGGGCCATCCTCGCAGGTCGCCCCCCGACGACCGAACCAGCGGTGACCAGCGCGGCGTACGCGATGTGCCTGGCACCTCGCGTACGCCCACCCCTGATCGGCGGGGCTACCTTCCCCGGCCATGGCGCCGCGGCACCTGGAGCTGGCTCATCGGTGGGGACGGCACCCGCTGTGGGACCTCGATGCCGACATCGACGTCGACCCCGACGGCCTCGACCTGCCGGCGTCGATCGTCGCCCGACTGGCGGCGTGGGCGGCCCGCTGGGACCTGACCTTCGACGTGGAGCACCCCGACCGGCCCAAGGTCGAGGCCTTCGTGCTCGAGGAGCTGGGCCGCGACGGCGCCCGCCTGTGGCGCGCCCTCCTCGGCCTCCTCCCGCCGCAGCAGTGGGCGGTGGCCTACGTCCACCGCGACGTCATCTACCGCACCGTCGACGAGCTCCCCATCGAGTGGCGAGTGGGGTGACGCCCTGTCGTCACTCGTTCGCTGCTTGGGCGGTGGCCTGCGGGCTAGGCCCCCGGCCAGTCGTCGAGGCTCAGGGCGGTGATGCGCTCGTAGGCCTCGCGGTAGCGGGCGGCGGAGGCGGCCACCACGTCGTCGGGCAGGGCCGGGGGCGGCGGGGTCTTGTCCCAGTCGAGGGTGTCGAGGTAGTCGCGCACCGGCTGCTTGTCGAACGACGGCGGCGTGGTACCCGGCACCCACTGGTCGGCCGGCCAGAAGCGGGAGGAGTCGGGGGTGAGGACCTCGTCGGCCAGCACCAGCTCGCCGTCGACCAGGCCCAGCTCGAACTTGGTGTCGGCGATGATGATGCCCCGCTCGGCGGCCCACTCGGCGCCCCGGCGGTACAGCTCCAGCGACACGGCGCGGGCCTTCTCGGCCAGCTCCGGCCCGACCAGCTCGACCGCCTTCTCGAACGACACGTTCTCGTCGTGGTCGCCGACCTCGGCCTTGGTCGAGGGGGTGAACACCGGCTCGGGCAGCCGGTCGGACTCCTGCAGCCCCTCGGGGAGCGGGGCGCCGTGCATGGTGCCGGACGCCTTGTACTCCTTCCACGCCGAGCCGGTGATGTAGCCCCGCACGATGCACTCGATCGGGAGCATCTCGGCCTTGCGGCAGAGCATCACCCGACCGGCGATGGCCGGGTCCTGCGCCCCCTCGGGGAGGTCGGCCAGGTCGGTGGAGATCAGGTGCCCGGACACGACATCGGCGAGGTGCGCGAACCAGAAGGCCGACATGGCGGTGAGGACCCGGCCCTTGTCGGGGATGGGCTCGGCCATGACCACGTCGAAGGCCGAGAGGCGGTCGGAGGTGACCATCAGCAGCCGATCGCCACCGGCGTCGTAGATGTCGCGGACCTTGCCCGAGGCGACGTGCGGGAGCGTGATACCGGCCATGCCGTCGAAGCTAGAGGATCGCCCCCGGGGTGTAGGAGGCCGCATCGGGGTCGGTGGCGACGACGGCCTCGACCGCGGCCACGAAGGCCCGGACCTGCTCGGGGGCCCGGCCCACGTAGCCCAACGGGTCCGACACCACCGCGGCGAGGGCGCCGGCGTCGAGGCCGAGGCGCTCGTCCGCCGCCAACCGGTCGAGCAGGTCGTTGCCCTCGGTGCCCTTCTCCCGCATCTCCAGGGCGACGGCGACGGCGTGCTCCTTGATGACCTCGTGGGCGACCTCCCGCCCGACCCCGGCCCGCACCGCGGCCATCAGCACCTTGGTGGTGGCGAGGAAGGGAAGGTAGCGACGCAGCTCCCGCTCGACGACGGCGGGGAAGGCGCCGAACTCGTCGAGCACGGTGAGGGTGGTCTCGATCAGGCCGTCGAGGGCGAAGAAGGCGTCGGGCAGGGCGACCCGGCGGACGACCGAGCAGCTCACGTCGCCCTCGTTCCACTGGTCGCCGGCCAGCGCCGTGACCATCGCCAGGTGGCCGCCGAGGATGGCCGACAGCCCGCAGATCCGCTCGGTGGAGCGGGTGTTCATCTTGTGGGGCATGGCCGACGAGCCGACCTGGCCGGGCTTGAACCCCTCGGTCACCAGCTCCTGGCCGGCCATGAGGCGGATGGTGGTGGCCAGGCTGGTGGGGCCGGCCGCCACCTGGACCAGGGCCGACACCACGTCGAGGTCGAGCGAGCGGGGGTACACCTGGCCGACGCTGCCGAGGACCTCGGTGAAGCCGAGCTCGCTCGCCACGTCGTGCTCCAGGGCATCGACCGCCTCGTCCGAGCCGAGCAGGTCGAGCATGTCCTGCTGGGTACCGACCGGGCCCTTGATGCCCCGCAGCGGGTAGCGGGCGACCAGGTCGTCGAGCCGCTGGAGGGCGACGAGGGTCTCCTGCCCGGCGTTGGCGAACCGCTTGCCCAACGTCGTGGCCTGGGCCGGGACGTTGTGGGACCGACCGGTCATCACCAGCAGCTCGTGCTCGGCGGCCAACCGGGCCAACCGGTCGAGGACGGCGACCACCCGCCGGCGCACCAGGCGCAGGGCGTCGCGGACCTGGAGCTGCTCGACGTTCTCGGTGAGGTCCCGGCTCGTCATGCCGGCGTGGATGGCCTCGTGCCCGGCGAGGGCCGAGAACTCCTCGATGCGGGCCTTGACGTCGTGGCGGGTCACCCGCTCGCGGGCCGCGATCGAGTCGAGGTCGACCTG
>CAYQGF010000121.1:0-9178 GCA_964416885.1 uncultured Iamiaceae bacterium | reverse complement strand
CCGACGGCGGCCTCGATCCAGTCCTCGTCGAGCCACGTCCCCCACAGCAGGTAGGCCAGGTCGGCGAGCCGCGGCCCCCGGCCCGCCGCCCTCCACTGGATGGCGACCGGGCCGTCGTCGCCGACGATGATGTGGTCGGGGGCGTGGAGCAGGTTGCCGTGGACCAGGGCCTCGGGGAGGCCCTCGCCGTCGTCGGCCGCGAGCACCTGGTCGCGGAGCTCGTCGAACCGGGTGCGCACGGCCGGGTCGGCGACCTTGGTGGCGACGGCATCGAGGAAGGCCAGCGCCGCCAGCAGGTCCTGGCGGGGGCTGCCCTCGCGGCTGGGGTCGTCGCCGCTGGCTCCCCCGGGACGGGTGACGGTCCCGTCCAGCGGCAGCGCGTGCAGCCGGCCGAGGAGGTCGCCCAGGACGGCGAACTTGGCGGTGCCCTCGGCCCCGACGGCGGGGGAGGGGAGCAGCCGCCCGGCCACGAAGCGGGTCAGCAGCACCGACGAGCCGTCGAAGGTCGAGACCGCGTCGTCGGTCGCCAGCCGCTCGGCCGGGTAGCCGTGCCGCTCCAGGAACCGGAGGACCGCGGCGTCGCCCTCGACACCGGCCCTCGGTCGGGACGGTGGGAACACCCGGGCGATCCAGGGGGCGCCGTCGCCCCGGTCGATGCGGAACACGTGGTCGTTGTGCTGGCTGACCTTCGTCGCGGTCACGGCGTCGATGTCGTGGCGGGCCCGGAGGTGGGCGAGCAGCCGCTCCCCGATGGGCTGGTGGAACAGCCGCTCCTCCAAGCCCTCCAGGTCGGTGAGCGCCTCGGTGTAGCGCTGGCCGGTGTCCCGCGCGTGGCGCCGGACGACCTTCTTGAAACTGCCGTCCTTGGTCATGGACAAGCCTCCTCGTGGACACCCTCGCCCCCCAGCGGCGCGGTGTCGGGAGATGGCCTGTGTCGTCGGCGACCGTGAGGGCACGTCCCCTTCGCCGTCGGGACCCCGGCTGGGGCGGACGTCCCACGGCTCGGCGTCCGGTCGGCGCCGTGGCGACACTGTCCCCGCCGCCCCCGCCGGTGTCAAGGGGCCCGGGGCGCGACGAGGGTCCGCTGAGGGACGGCGGATGGGTGCCACGATGGGTGGCCCGACGGCCCTGACGGAGCACGGCGCGTGCTGTTCCCCACCTTCGAGTTCGCCCTGTTCTTCTCGGGCGTCTTCGTCGTCAGCTGGCTGCTGCGGCCCCACCCCCAGCCCTGGCGCTGGTTCCTGCTCGCGGCCAGCTTCTGGTTCTACGGCGCCTTCGCCTGGCCCTACTGCCTGTTGCTGGGCGGGTCGATCCTCGTCAACCAGGGCTTCGCCGTCTGGATCCACCGCACCGCGGAGGAGGGGCGCCGGAAGGCGCTCCTGGGCGCGGCCGTCGTCATCAACCTCGGGGTCCTCGGCTACTACAAGTACACCGACTTCTTCATCGAGACGATCGACGCCACGCTCGCCACGATCGGCATCGACCTGGGCTGGGTGCCGCTCCAGATCGTCCTCCCGGTGGCGATCTCGTTCTTCACCTTCCAGGCCCTCAGCTACGTCATCGACGTCTTCCGCGACGACGCCGAGCCCTCGCCGCTGCTCGACTTCGCCGTCTACCTGAGCTTCTTCCCCCACCTCGTCGCCGGGCCCATCGTGCGGGCCCGGGAGCTGCTGCCCCAGCTCCGGGAGCGGGCCGACCCCCGCCGGGTCAACAGCGCCCTGGCGTTCCGGCTGATCATGGTCGGCCTGTTCAAGAAGGTCGTGATCTCCAGCTTCGTGTCGGCGGCGATCGTCGACGACGTCTTCGCCGTGCCCGGCCGCTACCGGAGCCTCGAGATCCTGGTGGCGATCTACGCCTACGCCATCCAGATCTACGCGGACTTCAGCGGCTACACCGACATCGCCATCGGCTGCGCCCTGCTGCTCGGGCTCCGGTTCCCCCAGAACTTCGACGCCCCCTACGCGGCCACGTCGATGCAGGCCTTCTGGCGCAAGTGGCACATGACGCTGTCGTTCTGGCTGCGCGACTACCTCTACATCCCCCTCGGCGGGAACAAGGGCGGCGAGAACCGCCGGGACCTCAACCTCTTCCTCACCATGCTGATCGGCGGGCTGTGGCACGGCGCGGCGTGGACCTTCGTGGTCTGGGGTGCGCTCCACGGTGTCGCCCTCGGTGCCGAGCGGCGGATCCTGGAGGCCCGGGAGGCGGCCGGCAAGGTGCCCGGGCCGTGGTCGCCCTACATCCGCTGGGCCATCACCTTCCACGTCGTGTGCCTGGGCTGGGTGTTCTTCCGGGCCGAGTCCTTCGGCCACGCCTTCGACCTGCTGTGGCGGCTGGTGGCGGCGCCCGGCATCGGCTCGGCGGTGACGCCGATGCTGGTGTTCGTCATCGTGGTGATGATCGCCTCGCAGTTCGTCCCGCCGGCATGGGTCGACCAGGCCCAGGCCGTCTTCTCCCGCAGCATCCCCGCGGTCCAGATCGTCGCCCTGGCCCTCGGCTTCTTGCTGATCGACGCCCTCGGCCCCGAGGGTGTCCCGCCGTTCATCTACTTCCAGTTCTGAACCAGGTCCCGATGCGCCGTCTCCTCGCCCTCGCCCTCCTCACCAGCCTCCTCCTCGGCGTGGCGGCCTGTTCCGACGACGGCGACCGGGCCGACGACGGCGCCGGCACCACCACGAGCCGGCCCGAGGGGGACGGGACCGACGACGAGGTACGGCCGCCGAGCGGTGCCCTGCCCGAGCTCACCCCGGTCCGGGTGGCCCGGCTGGGCGGCCGGGCCGTGTTCGTCGACGGCACCGGGAGCGAGGTCCTGCTCCGGGGGGTGAACCTCAACGCCCTCGGCGACTACTACCAGGCCGACCCCGCCCACGCCCCGACCCGGCCGCCCACCGATGCCGACTGGGACGCCATGGCGGCCAATGGCTTCAACGTCGTGCGCCTGATCGTCTCGTGGTCGCGGCTGGAGCCGGTGCGGGGCCAGCTCGACGCCGCCTACGTCGAGTCGATCCGGGCCGCGGTCGACGCTGCCGCGTCCCGGCGGATCTACACCGTGGTCGACATGCACCAGGACGCCTGGGGCCAGGCGATCGCCACGCCGCCGGGGGTGACCTGCCCGGAGGGCAGTGAACCGGCCATCGGCTGGGACGGGGCACCCGCTTGGGCGACGATCACCGACGACGCCGAGACCTGCCGGCCCCCGGGCTACCGGGAGGGTGCCGGCGCGGTGCAGGCCGCCTTCCGGGCCTTCTACGAGAACCGTGACGGGATCCGCGACGCCTTCGCCGCGACCTGGCACCGCCTGGTGGCGGCCCTGGGGCCCACCCCGGCGATCGCCGGTTACGACCTGTTCAACGAGCCCAACCTGGTCCTCGACGCCACGCTCTCGGAGCTGGCCTACACCGACCTGCTCCGGTCGGTCATCGGTGAGGTCCGCGCCGGCGAGGCCGAGGCCGGCATCGAGCGGCGCGTCCTGTTCGTCGAGCCGATCGTCGGCCATCCCCTCCCGGGCACGATGCCGGTGCGGGACCTGGTGCTCGACGACCAGCTCGCCTTCGCGCCCCACAACTACGCCGAGGTGATCGGGCCGGCGATCCTGTCGGTCGAGCAGACCTTCGACGCCCAGATCGCCACGGCCCAGGAGCGCGACTGGGCGTTGTGGATCGGTGAGCACGGCGTGTTCGCCACCGACGACGAGGCACTGGCCGTGCTCCGCCGCTTCGCGGTGGCCCAGGACGACGCCCGGGTCGGCGGGGCCCAGTGGCAGTGGCGGCAGTGGTGCGGCGACCCGCACTCGATCGGTGTGCCCGGGCGGGTGGTGACCGAGGTCCAGGTCCAGTTGAACGACGTGGCCTGCCCCGACGATGTCGACGCCGGCCCCAACGTCGAGCTGCTCCGGGTGGCCGGTCGGGCCTACCCGCGGGCCGCGCCCGGTCGGCTGACGGCCCTGCGGTCCGACCCCGACGCCCGGGAGGTCACGGTGCGGGGCGTCATCGAGGACGACCTGGCGACCGGGGGCGACCTGGTGGTCTGGGTGCCGGGGGAGGAGCGGCCCCGCGTCGACGGCACCGGCCTGGGCGAGCCCCACATCACTGCTGTGCCCGGAGGCTGGTACGTCACGGTGGAGGTCGTCGACTCGCCGTACACCCTGGAGGCCCGATGAGAGACGACGACGCCCCGCCCCGCCCCCGGTCGGAGCCTCGGTCGCTCCAGTACCACGACCTGGCCGGCGCCCGGCCCCAGCCCGCCGGCCGGGTGCTCGTGATCGGTGCCGTCGCCCTGTTCCTCGCCGCCTTCCTCAACGCCGACGGGCTGGCCGAGACGGCCAGCCGCCAGCCGGTCGGGTGGAAGCGCGACGTCGGCCGGGCCGCGGTCGCCCCCTTCTGCGTCATCGGTGACCTGACCCGGCTCAAGGACATCCGCTCCGCCATCCGCGACGCCGCCGGCAAGGGCCATCAGGACTGCCGGGACGCCGGTGGGTCGAGCGAGGGGGCCTTCGTCGCCCCGACCACGACCACCGACCCGACGGGGACGACCGAGCCGCCGATCGCGGCCCGGACGCCGACCGCGGCCGACCCCCTCCGGATCTGGCTGGGGGGTGACTCGATGACCATCGAGCTGGCCCAGTCGGTCGAGAGCGACATCACCGACCGGCCCGAGCTCACCATCGCGACCCATCCCCAGGTCAGCTCGGGCCTCACCCGCCCCGACTTCTTCGACTGGCCCACCTACCTCACCGACGAGGTCCTCCCCACCGAGCCCGAGGTCGTCGTCGTCATGTTCGGGGCCAACGACTCCCAGGGCATGGAGCTGGACCAGGGGCCGGTGCAGCCCGACGAGCGGGCCTGGCAGGACGAGTACCGCCGCCGGGTCGGGGTGGTGATGGACCTGCTCCGGGGCGACGGTCGGCTGGTGGTGTGGGTCGGCCAGCCCCGCATGCGCGACGCCGGCTTCGACGCCCGGATGGAGGTCCTCGACGAGATCTACGCCGAGGAGGCCGCCGACCGCCCGTGGGTCCGGTTCCTCGACAGCCGGCCGGTGCTCAGCCCCGACGGCGACGGGTACCAGTCCGCCGCCGGGAACGTCTCGCTCCGCCAGGGCGACGGCATCCACCTGGACCGGGGCGGCGCCGACCTGCTCGCCACCGCCATCCTCGACCTGGTCGACGAGGTCAAGGTCGAGGGGGGATGAGCCCGACGGTCGCATCCGTCACGCCAGTCCGTACCACTGCGGACCAGCCGACAGCGGCTTGTGGTGGGGAAGATGGTGGAGACGACCGCCCTGGCGGGGTCACGACGGATCGGCCCGGTCGAGCTGAGGGATGTTGTCGAAGATCGAGTCCTCGCTCGCCAGGGGGAGCCGGGCGGAGAGGGCGACTGCGGCAACCCATCGGTCGGCTTCGTGGTCCTTCGCCCCGAGGCCATGTCCGTTGCGAACGCACCAGGCCCTCAGGTCGACGTACGCATCGGTCACCTCAGCCACGGGGGGCATCACCCCCGACGACGCCACGAGTCGCTCCAAGCGCCCTCGCCAGCGGGCGCCCCAGCCTGCGACCTCAGTGCCGAAGCGCATCTCGGCCACGACGGAGAACGGTAGGACCCAAGGCGATCGGGCCAGGACGGGCCGCCACTTTGCCTTGCGCGCCGAGTCTCGGGTCCCGAGCCAGGCGCTGGCGATCATCGTGTCGACGACGACCGCCGAGGCCATCGATCAGGCCTCCTCGAGGATCCTGAAGAACTCGTCCTCTTCCTCGGGTGTGAGGTCGTCGATGGCGAAGCGGCTCAGGTCGCCCATCGGCTCGAGGCCCTCGAGAACCTCGGCGATGGTCGTGGGCTGGACCGGTGCGGGGCGCTGGTCGGCGGTGTTGTCCGACATGGTCTTCCCTCCCTCGGCGAGTCGACCACGCCAGGCTACCCGAGCTCGGAGACGACGCCCCGAGACCCGACGATCACCGGCGGGCGGGCGGGCCCTCGGTAGGGTGCCGGCGATGGAGCCGCTCGTGCTGGCGATCGAGCCGCTGCCGTTGGTGGCCCTGGTCGGCCTAGGTGGGGTGGGGCTGCTCGTCGGGTCGTTCCTCAACGTCGTCATCGTGCGGATGCCCGACGACCGGTCGCTCCGGGGCCCGTCGCGCTGCGTGTCCTGCGAGGCCGTCATCGGGCCCCGGGACCGCATCCCGATCGTCTCCTACCTGGTCCTGCGGGGCCGCTGTCGGAGCTGCGGGGACGAGTACGGCGCCGCGTACCCGCTCGTCGAGGCGGCCAACGCCGTGCTCTGGGTGGTGATGGGCCTGCGGTTCGGGACGTCGTGGGCGCTGGTGCCGATGCTGGTGCTGGCCTCGACGCTCCTGGCCCAGTCGGTGATCGACCTCGAGACCTACCGGCTGCTCGACAAGATCACCTTCCCGGTGGTGGGCGTCTCGGTGCTGATGATCGCCGCCGTCTCCGCCATCGAGGGCGACCTGGCGCGGGTGCTCCC
The DNA here is from genome assembly GCA_964416885.1 of uncultured Iamiaceae bacterium. GTDB lineage: Bacteria > Actinomycetota > Acidimicrobiia > Acidimicrobiales > Iamiaceae > Iamia. The sequence goes on along the minus strand of CAYQGF010000121.1, from coordinate 2,707 downwards.
GGCCCTGGCCGGCAGCGCCGCCTACACCATCGGCCTGCTCATCCCGGCGTTCGTGATGCCCCGGGGCATGGGGCTGGGCGACGTGAAGCTGGCCCTCCTGCTCGGCCTCTACCTGGGGTGGGTGCACCCGGTGCTGATCCTGTTCTCGTTGGCGATCGCCTGCCTGCTGGGCATCGTCGTCGGTGTCGGCTTCTTCGTCGTGCGCCGCACGAGCGCCGAGTACCCGTTCGGTCCGTGGCTGGCCCTCGGCTGCCTCGCCGCCATCGTGTGGTCGGAACCCCTCCTCGACAGCTACGCCCTGACGACGGCGCGCTATCTGGCCGGACCGGGCTGAAGCCCTCTCGTCACTCGGTCGCTGGCGCTCCCTCCGTTCCTCGAACTGTTCGGGCTCGCTGCGCTCGCGCGGAAGACCGTCCCAGCCGATGACGCCTCGTGCCTCGGCGACGATCGGCTTCGTCCGGGGGGAGATCCCCCGGTGCCCCCCAGCGGCTGCGCCGGGCCGCCAGTCCTCCGCCGACGAACGCGCGCAGCCGCCGGCATGGTGGCGCGCTGGCGCTTCCGGGCCTCGGCGTTCCTCTTCGGAGGGGGATGGGGGCGGGCAGTAGGTTCGGGCCGTGCTCCGCTTCCTGACCGCCGGTGAGTCCCACGGCCCGGCCCTCGTCGTCATCGTCGAGGGGCTGCCCGCCGGCCTGGCCGTCACCGTGGAGGACATCCAGGAGGAGCTGCGGCGGCGCCGCCTCGGCTACGGCCGTGGCCCCCGCATGCGCTTCGAGGTCGACGACGTGCGGATCCTCGGCGGTGTCCGCCACGGCCGCACCCTCGGGTCGCCGGTGGCCGTCGAGGTCGCCAACACCGAGTGGGAGCGCAACCCCGAGAAGTGGCAGAAGGAGATGTCGGTCCGAGCCTCCGACGGTCCGACCGAGCAGCCCCTCACCCAGCCCCGCCCGGGCCACGCCGACCTGGCCGGCATGCAGAAGTACTCCTTCGTCGACTCCCGCGACGTGCTGGAGCGGGCCTCGGCCCGGGAGACCGCGGCCCGCGTGGTCGCCGGCACCCTGGCCAAGCTGTGGCTCGGCACCCTCGGCATCGACATCGTCTCCCACGTGGTGCGGATCGGCGCGGTGGCGGCCCCGCCCCGGCCCGCCCCCACGATCGACGACCTGGAGCGCATCGACGACGACGAGGTCCGCTGCCTCGACCCGGAGGCCTCGGCCGCCATGGTCGCCCACATCAAGGACGCGGCCAAGGACGGCGACTCGCTCGGTGGCGTGATCGAGGTCGCGGCCCACGGCGTGCCGCCCGGCCTGGGCAGCCACGTCCACTGGGACCGCAAGCTCGACGCCAAGCTGGCCGGCGCCCTGATGAGCATCCAGGCCGTCAAGGCGGTCGAGATCGGCGACGGCTGGGACGTGGCCACCCGACGGGGGAGCGAGGCCCACGACCCGATCACCTGGGACGCCGAGGCCCACAGCTACCCCCGCACCAGCGCTCGGGCCGGGGGCGTCGAGGGGGGCATGTCCTCCGGCGAGCCCGTCATCGCCCGGGTCGCCATGAAGCCGCTCGCCAGCCTCAACCGGCCGGTCCTCGGCACCGTCGACGTCCTCACCAAGGCCGAGACGGTGTCGTTCAAGGAGCGCACCGACGTCACCGCCGTGCCGGCCCTGGGCGTGGTGGCCGAGACCATGGTCGCCCTGGTGCTGGCCGACGAGGTGGCCCGCAAGTTCGGTGGCGACACCGTCGAGGAGGTGCGCCGCAACCGGGCCGCCTACCTCGCCGCCCTCCGGGACGGCCCCCTTGGTTGAGATGGGCACGTCCGACCACGCGCGGCAGGCGGCCCACATCGTGCTCGTCGGGATGCCCGGGGCCGGGAAGTCGAGCGTGGGGCGCCGGCTGGCCAAGCGGCTGGACCGCCCCTTCGTCGATGCCGACGACGAGCTGGTGCGCCGCTCCGGCCGCACCGTGCGCGCCTGGTTCGCCGAGGAGGGGGAGCCCGCCTTCCGGGCCGCCGAGAGCGCCCTGTTGGCCGACCTCGTCGCCGCCCCCGGACCGTCGGTCGTGGCCGCCGGCGGTGGCGTCGTCCTCGACCCGGCCAACCGCGAGCTGCTGACGAGCGACGCGGCCACCGTCGTCTGGCTGCGCGCCGGCGTGCCCTACCTCCTGTCCCGGGTGCTCCAGAAGGCGGAGGGGGCGGACCACCGGCCGCTCCTCGACGACGACCCCGAGGCCCGGCTCACCGCCCTGCACCAGGCCCGCAGCCCGCTCTACGCCGAGGTCGCCGACATCACCCTCGACGTCGAGCCGTTCCGCTCGGCCCACGAGAAGCCCAAGCGCGAGCTGGCCGTCCGCATCGCCGACCTGGTGGCCTCGTGATCGAGCTCGAGGTCCCCCTCGCCGACCGCACCTACCCGGTGCTGGTGGGCGCCGGCGCCCGGCACCGGCTGCTCGAGGTGCTGCCGGTCGGCGCCCAGCGGGCCGCGGTCGTCACCCAACCGGGCATCGGGTGGGAGGTCGACCCCGGGGTCGAGCACCAGGTGTTCCCCATCGGTGACGGCGAGGACGCCAAGCACCTCGGCACCGTCGAGGACCTGTGCCGCGACTTCGCCCAGTGGGGCCTGACCCGGGGCGACGTGGTGGTCGCGGTCGGGGGCGGCGTCGTCACCGACGTGGCCGGCTTCGTGGCCGCCGTCTACCACCGGGGCATCCCCGT
>CAYQGF010000120.1:1325-9182 GCA_964416885.1 uncultured Iamiaceae bacterium | reverse complement strand
TGGGAGTGCCTGGCCGAGGCCGCGACCACCGACCGGGGCGCCGAGCTGCCGGTCAGCCAGGTCGGGCCGGACGGAGAGGTCCTGCGCTCGTGGTGGCGGGCCCACCAGCGCGACGAGACCGGCATGGTCTTCGTCGAGGTCATCCGCGGCCCGGCGGCGGCCACCGACGGCCGCTGGACCACCCAGGGCTGCTCCCGTCTCGTCCCCGACCCGGACCGGACCGACGGCGCCCTCACCGGTGACGGCTGCGACCCGGTGCGACGCGAAGCGGTCCTCTCCTACGAGCGGCCCGTCGCCGAGCCCGCCCTCGTCGAGCCGCCCTCCGACGAGGAGCCCGACGATCACTGGCCGGTCCCGAGCCGCGACGTCGTCGTGGCCCAGGCCGACGTCGCCGGTCCGGGCCCGGCGACGGCCGACCGGTGGGTCATCACCCACCAGGGGGAGCCGGTCGCCAGCGGCCCCCTCGTCGCCGGCACGACCGTGCTCGGGGCCGACGACCTCGCCCTCGACGGCGACACCACCATCCGGTGGGACCGCTACGACTGCACGGGGACGTGCCCGCCGGTCGCCGCCGATGGCCGCCCGGCCGGGGCCGGGACGGTGGCCGGGCCGACGGCATCGACCCTCTGCGAGGTCTACCTCCCGCTCGACGCCCCCCGGTTGGTGGCCAGGTTCCAGACCGTCGACGGCGCCCCCAGTGGGGTCGACTGCGAGGCCGTCCCGGTCGATGCCCTCCCCCCGCTCGACCCGCCCGGCTGACCCGCCCGGCGCGAGCGCCGGCGGTCAGGCCCGGGTGCCGAGGCCGTTGGTGCTGAGCCAGTGGACGAGGCCGGACGGGTTGCGGCTCTGCATGAACACCTCGCCGGGGCCGGTGAACTCGAAGACGAAGCCCTCGCCGGACTTGGCCGATTGGATGAAGCTGCCCTGGGCGGCACGCCGCAGCGTGTACTGGATGTTGGCGTGGGCGGCGACGAAGTGGCCGGTGTCGATGATGACGTTCTGGCCGGCCTCCAGGGCGATGCGGTCGATGGCCCCGTAGGCCGAGACCACCACGGGGCCGGCGCCGGTGGCGTGGAGGAGGAAGGCGCCCTCGCCGCCGCCGAACATCTTGACCCCCTGGAACTGGGTGTCGATGGTGACGTTGGTGTCGGAGCCGAGGAAGGCGCCCTTGGAGAGGATCCACGGGTTGACGCCGTCCATCTCGATGACCGCCAGGTCGCCGGGGAGGTTGGCCGCCAGGTCGACCCAGCCGCCGCCCGGGCCGGCGGTGAGGGTGGTGATGAAGAACGACTCGCCGCCGAGCATCGCCCGCTTGAGCGACTTGGCCACGCCGCCCTGGGCCTTGGCCTCGATGTGGGTGTCGGCGGCCATCGCCATCATCGCTCCCGACTCGGCCCGGAGGGGCTCGTTGGGGGCGAGCAGGAAGCGGGCGACCGAGAAGCTGGGCTGGTGGCGGAGCTGGACGTCCATCGGCCCATTGTGCCCAACCGGCCGACGGCCCCACCCGCCCCGGGTCAGCCGTACTGGTCGAGGAGGAGGCGGGTGGCGTTGGTGATCTCGGCGCTCACGTCGGTGGTGCCGGACCAGCCGTTGACCCAGCCGAGCAGGGCGCCGTACCAGACGAAGTTGAGGACCCGGGCCACGTCGGCCCGCACGGCCGGGTCGAGGTCGTCGGGCATCGCCCTCTCCATCACCCGGGCGAAGGACCCGGCCACCTCGCCCTGGCAGGACGCCGCCCCCTTGTCGGGCGACGAGATGGCCAGGATGACCGCCTCGGTGAGCTGGGGCTGGCGCTCCATGGCCTCGGTGGCCCGGCGCAGGACGTCGCCCACCCGCTCGGCCGGCGTGTCGCCCTTCGGGGGCCGGCGGGCGATGCGTCGCTCCAGGTCGTTGGTCCACGTCACCAGCGAGGCGGCGAGGAGGTGGTCCTTGGAGGAGAAGTAGCGGTAGATCGTGCCGAGGGCGACCTCGGAGCGGGACGCCACGTCGCGCATCTGGACCGCGTCGTAGCCGCCCTCGGCCGCCAGCTCCAGGGCGGCCCGGACGACGCGCTCGCGGCGAGCCGCCTGGGCCGCGGTGAGCGAGGAGGTTGCGGTGGTGGTGGCGGACATCTTCGGATGACACTACGGCGCCGGCGCAGCCGGCTCGTTCAGGGTGGCGGGTGGGGTCGGAGGACGTGCTACCGCCGCCCGCCGAGCAGGTCGCGGAACGGGACGTCGTCGACCGGCGCCTCGCGGGGCAGGCCGAGGACCCGCTCGCCGATGATCGTGCGCTGGACCTCGTTGGAGCCGCCGGCGATCCCGATGGCCGGGGCATGGAGGAAGCGGGCCTGCCAGTCGCCGCCGCCGGGCCCCTCCCCCGCCCGCATGCCGTCGGGGCCGAGCAGCGCCAGGGCGGTGTCGCCCAGCCGGCGCAGGTACTCGGCCGCGTACAGCTTCATGATCGAGGTCTCGGGGCCGGGCTGGCGCCCCTGGCTGAGGGCGGTCTGGAGCCGGTAGCCGTGGAAGGCCTGGATCCGCTGGCGGGCCCAGCAGTCGACCAGCTTCTGGCGCAGCACCGGGTCGCCGCTGCGGCCCAGCTTCCCGGCGAGGGCACACAGGGCGACGGCGTCGGACGCCTTGTTGCCGCCGGCGATCAGCCCCCGCTCGTTGAGCAGGGTGGTCTGGGTGACGGCCCACCCGCCGTGGACCTCGCCGAGGACGCCGTCGGCGGGGAGGCGGACGCCGTCGAGGAAGACCTCGCTGAAGTGGCTCGACCCGGTCATCTGGCGCAGGGGCCGGACCTCGATGCCCGGCGTCCGCATGTCGACGAGGAAGTAGGTGATGCCCTTGCGCTTGGTGGCCTCGGGGTCGGTGCGGGCCAGGAGGATGCCCCAGTCGGCGTGGTCGGCCGAGGAGGTCCACACCTTCTGGCCGTCGACCACCCACTCGTCGCCGTCCCGGACGGCCCGGGTGCGCAGCGAGGCCAGGTCGCTGCCGGCCTCGGGCTCGCTGAAGAGCTGGCACCACAGCTCGTCGCCCCGCAGCATCGGGCGGAGGAAGCGTTCCTTCTGGGCGTCGGTGCCGTGGCGGAGGATCGTGGGGCCGGCCATGCCGATGCCGACCGCGAACGGCCCGACGGTGACGCCGTAGCGGGCCATCTCCTGGTTCCAGATCGACGACTCCAGGGCGCCCAGGCCCCGGCCCCCGTAGGCGGTCGGCCAGGTGATGCCGGCCCAGCCCTCGTCGAAGAGCAGGGCCTGCCACCGCGTGGCCCGGGCGATGTGGGTGGCGGCGTCGGTGGCGCCCTCGAGGTAGCCGCCGGAGAAGTCCTCGGGGCTGCCCTTGGCCGGAGCGTGGGCGTCGAGCCAGGCCCGGGCCTCGGCCCGGAAGGCGGCCTCCCGCGGCGTGTCGTCGAAGTCCACGGCCCAGAATCTAGAACACGTTCTTGTTCTGGCCGGTCCCCGGAGGCCGTGGGATGCTGACCGGCACCGCCACCGCACCATCGAACGAGGACACCATGGAACGACTGAGCGGGCTCGACGCCACCTTCCTGTACCTCGAGACGCCGACGCACCACATGCACGTGGCGATGACGATGGTGCTCGACCCGTCGACGATGCCGGGCGGGTACTCCTTCGACGCCATCAAGGAGTTCATCGCGTCCCGGATGGACCGGATCCCACCGTTCCGTCGCCGCCTGGTGTCGGTGCCGCTCAACCTCCACCACCCGGTGTGGGTGGAGGACCCGAGCTTCGACATCGACCACCACATCCGCCGCATCGGGGCGCCAGCGCCCGGCGGACGACGGGAGCTGGGCGAGATGGCGGCGCAGATCGCGAGCGTCCCCCTCGACCGGTCGCGGCCGCTGTGGGAGATGTGGGTGGTCGAGGGGCTCAAGCAGGACCGCATCGCCATCGTGTCCAAGGTCCACCACTGCGCCATCGACGGGGCCAGTGGCGCCGAGCTGATGGTGCACCTCTTCGACCTCGACCCGGCCGATTCCGTCGCCGGGCCGCCGCCGGAGCTGCCGTCGGAGCGGGTGCCCAACGACGCCGAGCTGGTCGCCCATGCCCTCACGTCGCGGGCCCGCAGCGCCCTGGGCCTCGGCAACCTCCTGAACCAGACGGCCCAGAGCGTCGGCCGCGTCATCAAGGGCCGCCGGAACCCCGACGGACCGGTCGGCGCCGTCCCCCTGACCGCACCGCGGGTCCCGTGGAACGGCCCGACCTCGGGCCGCCGCGACGTCGCCTTCGCCCGAGTCCCGCTGGCCACGGTGAAGGAGCTGAAGACCGCCTTCGGGTGCACGGTCAACGATGTCGTGCTCGCGCTCTGCGCCGGCACCCTGCGCCGGTACCTGGACCAGCACGACGCCCTGCCGCCCGACCCGCTGGTGGCGGTCTGCCCCGTGTCGGTGCGGGCCGGCGACGGCACCGACACCCCCGGGTCCAACAAGGTCTCGGCCCTGTTCACCTCGCTGGCCACCCAGCTCGACGACCCGGTCGAACGACTGGAGGCCATCCGCACCACCACCCGGGGCGCCAAGGAGGAGCACAACGCCATCGGCGCCACCATGCTCCAGGACTGGGCCGAGTTCGCCGGGCCCAACGTGTTCAACCTGGCGTCGCGCCTCTACTCGAGCATGAACCTGGCCAACGTCCACCGGCCGGTCCACAACCTGATCGTCTCCAACGTGCCGGGCCCGCCGTTCCCCCTCTACTTCGCCGGGGCCGAGGCGGTCGCGGCCTACCCGATGGGCCCGGTGATGGAGGGCTGCGGGCTCAACGTCACCGTGTTCAGCTACATCGACTCGGTCGACATCGGCTTCATGGTCGACCGGGAGCTGGTGCCCGACGTCTGGGACCTGGCCCAGGCGGTCGAGCCGGCGCTCGACGAGCTGGTCGCCGCGGTCCGCCCCGCGCCGACCTGACCCGCGTACGGAAGGTGCCAGGCACTTTCCGTACGGAGCCGGGCGGGGGCGGGCACGAACGAGAACGCGTTCTCGTTTCCTGAGCTAGACAGGGACGATGGCGTTCAACATCGCTGACCTGTTCGAGCGCACGGTCGACGTGGTCCCGGACCGGGCCGCCCTCGTCGTCGGGGCCGACCGCCTGACCTTCGCCGACGTCGAGGAGCGCGCCAACCGGCTGGCCCACCACCTGGCCGACCACGGGGTGGGCGTCGGCGACCACGTGGGCATCCACGGCCAGAACTCCACCGAGTGGATGGTGGCGATGATGGCGATCTTCAAGCTGCGGGCCGTCCCGGTGAACATCAACTTCCGCTACGTCACCGACGAGCTGGCCTACCTGTTCGCCAACGCCGACCTGGTCGCCCTGGTGCACGACGTCGCCTACGCCCCGCGGGTGGCCGCGGTGGCGCCGGGCGTCGAGCACCTCCGGCACTTCGTGGCCATGCCCGGGCCGCCCGACGAGGAGGCCGAGGCCGCCGCGGCCGACCCCGAGGTGCAGGCCGCCCTGGCCACCCTCGGCTCGGTGCCGTTCGCCGACGCCCTCGCCTCGGGCTCGCCCGAGCGGGACTTCGGCGAGCGGTCGCCCGACGACCACTACGTCATCTACACCGGCGGCACCACCGGGATGCCCAAGGGCGTGGTGTGGCGCCACGAGGACGTCTTCTTCGCCCTGGGCGGCGGCATCGACGCCTACACCCAGGAACGGGTCACGTCCGACACCCAGCTGGCCGAGAAGGCGGCGGCCACCGAGTCACCGATGGTCACCCTATCGGCCCCGCCGCTGATGCACGGCGCGGCCCAGTGGTCGACCCTCCGGTTCTGGTTCGAGGGCGGCACCGTCGTGTTCGTCCCCCGCTTCACCCCCCACGGGGTCTGGGAGGCGATCGAGCGGGAGAAGGTCACCACGGTGATGATCACCGGCGACGCCATGGCCCGGCCGATGATCGAGGCGCTGGAGGACGACCCGTCCCGCTACGACCTGTCGTCGCTGTTCGTCGTGTCGTCGAGCGCCGCGGTGTTCTCGCCCACGGTCAAGGACCGCTACCTGGATCTGCTCCCGAACGCCCTGATCATCGACTCGATCGGGTCGAGCGAGGGGGGCATGAACGGGATGATCCAGGTGAAGAAGGGCGAGACGGCCATGAAGGGCGGCGGCCCGACGGTGAGCCCGGCCCGCGACGCCGTCGTCCTCGACGACGACCTCCGGCCGGTCGAGCCCGGGTCGGGCGTGATCGGCCGGGTCGCCCGGGGCGGCAACATCCCGCTCGGCTACTACAAGGACGAGGCCAAGACCGCGGCCACCTTCCTCACCGCGGCCGACGGCGAGCGCTACTCGGTGCCCGGCGACTTCGCCACCGTCGAGGCGGACGGGTCGATCACCCTGCTGGGCCGCGGGTCGGTGTGCATCAACTCGGGCGGCGAGAAGATCTTCCCCGAGGAGGTCGAGGCCGCCCTCAAGGCCCACCCCGAGGTCTACGACGTGGTGGTGGTCGGCGTCCCCGACGAACGGTGGGGCTCGACCGTCGCCGCCGTCGTCCAGCCCCGCCACGCCGACGCCCCGCCGACGCTCGCCGACCTCGACGCCCACTGCCGCTCCCGCATCGCCGGCTACAAGGTCCCCCGGCGCCTGCACCTGGTGGACGAGATCGTCCGCTCCCCCGCCGGCAAGCCCGACTACCCCTGGGCCCAGCGCCTCGCCGCCGACGCGTCCTAGACCGGCGCGCACTTGGTGTCAGACACCAACTCGAGACCCTCTAGCCGAGGAGGCTGAGGACCAGGCCGAGCTGGCCCAGGTGGTAGGTGACCATCACCCCGACCTGGAGGACACGAGAGGGGGACACGAACCGGTTCCAGGCCAAGATGGCGTCCGACACGTAGAACAGCAGGGCGCCGGCGATGCCGATGGCAACGCCACGGCCGAACGAGGCGACCACCATCAGCGAGATGACGGTGACGTAGGCGAGCACCGGCCCGACCATCTCGGCGCTGGCGTCCTTCACCCCGGCGACGATGCGCGGGGTCACCAGCCCGGCGGCCACGGCGACGACCAGCACGCCCAGCGCGGTGAGCGGCCAGGACCGGTGGTCGCTCGCCATGCCGATCACGTACGCCACGTGACCGAGGAGGAACGACACCAGCCCGAACAGGAAGGGCGGCAGGGGCAGCGGCGTCTTCTGCTCCTCGGGGATCATCAGGAAGACGTCGCCGGCCAGCGACAGCACCAGCCCGACGACGAACCAGGCCTTCACGGTCGGGTCGTCGGCGTCGAGGGCGAGGGCCGCGCCGATCAGCAGGGCGAGCGTCGCCGGCTTGGCCGGGAGGACGAGCCGCCGGTCGGCCCGGGCGACACCCACCCAGTTGACGAGGGCCACCGGGGCGGCGACGAGCAGGAGGACGAGGGCGAGCGTGGTCATGGCGCCGGGGACCCTAGGCCCCAACCCGTTCTGGGAGCAGAAGTGGTCGCAAGAGCGACCGGATCAGCTCCCAGAACCGGGAGTGAGGAGGTGGGGGACGACGAGGGCGAGGCTGTCGGCGACGACGTCGTGGCGAGCCAGCCAGACGGACAGGTCGGCGAGCGCCAGCCACGCCACCTCGGCGACCTCGCCGTCGGGACAGGTCGGCTCGCCGTCGCTGCGGGCGACGAAGACCTCGGCGACCTCGGCCACCGCGTCGTCCTCGTAGGTACCGCGCCCGAGGGCGACCAGCGGGGCGGCCAGGCCGGCCTCCTCGGCCAGCTCCCGCGCCGCGGCGACGGCCCACGGTTCCCCGACCCCGCAGATGCCGCCGAAGGCGACGTCCCAACGGCCGGGCCAGACGTCCTTCCAGTCGGCCCGTCGGTGGACGAGCAGGCGCTCGCCGGCCCCGTCGAGGACGGCCACGAACACGGTGCGGTGCCGCACCCGCCGC
>CAYQGF010000120.1:0-1225 GCA_964416885.1 uncultured Iamiaceae bacterium | reverse complement strand
GGCCGGTTCATCCCCAGGGCGGCGACGACCCGGTCGCCCCGGCGGTAGAGGGCGACGAACTTGCGCTCCTCCAGGCTGCCGTCGACGACCCGGATCTCCTCGGCCCCGGCGGTGCGCCCGGCCAGCATGATCTTGCGGTCGTACTGGTCGGACCAGAACCACGGCACGGGGGCGAAGGGCGAGGCCGCCTCACCCGCCAGCAGGGACTCGGCGGCGTGACCGCCCATGGCGATGGCATGGTCCCAGTGCTCGACCCGGACCGGGCCGTACTCGGGGTGGGGCCAACGGGCCACGTCGCCGGCCGCCACGATGCCGGGGGCCACGGTGCAGGTGGCGTCGGCCACCACGCCGTCGTCGAGGGGCAGGCCCGAGCCCTCCAGCCACTCGGTGCACGGGACGACACCGATGCCGACGACCACCACGTCGCAGGCGATCGTCGTCCCGTCGGCGAGCCGGACGCCGGTGACCCTGTCGTCGCCCAGGACCTCCTCGACCCCGACGCCGAGCCGCAGGTCGACCCCGTGGTCGCGGTGGACAGCGGCGACCGTCTCGGCCACCTCGCCCCCGAGGACCCGGCCGAGCGGGACAGGCAGCGGCTCGACGATGGTGACGTCGAGCCCCCGGCCCCGGGCGGTGGCGGCAACCTCGGCGCCGATGAACCCGGCGCCGACCACGACGACCCGCTGGGGCCCGGCATCGAGGTCGGCCCGCAGGGCCAGGCTGTCGTCGAGGGTGCGCAGGACGTGGACGCCGGCCACGGCCTCGGTGCCGGGCAGGGTGCGGGGCCGGGCGCCGGTGGCGATCACCAGGCCGTCGAAGGGCAGCTCGGTGCCGCCGTCGAGGGCGACCCGCCGGCCGGCGACGTCGAGGCCGGTGGCCCGCCGACCGAGCACCCAGGTCAGGTCGAGGTCGTCGTCGCGCTCGGTGCGCAGGCCGATGCGCTCGGGCCCCCACGTGCCGGCCAGCACCTGCTTGGAGAGCGGGGGCCGGTCGTAGGGCGGGTGGGGCTCGTCGCCGACGACGGTGAGGGTGCCGTCGAAGCCGGCCCGGACGCTGCGCCGGGCGGCGTGGAGCCCGGCCAGCGACGCCCCGACGACGACCACGTCACCGAGGGCCGTCACCGAGCCACCCCGGGGCGGTCAGTCCTCCGTGCCAGCTCGGTCGGACTCGCTCCGCTCGTCCTCCAGGCTGACCTAGTCGGCCTCGCTCCGCTCGTCCTCCAGGC
>CAYQGF010000119.1:0-9210 GCA_964416885.1 uncultured Iamiaceae bacterium | reverse complement strand
CCGTTGACCCCGATGGTGCCGGTGCGGACGCGCCGGGCGATGGCCCGGGCCCGGTCGGTCGGACCGAACACCGCGCCCGACAGCCCGTAGCGCGAGTCGTTGGCGATGCGGACGGCATCGTCGTCGCCGTCGTGGGGCTGGACCACCAGCACCGGGCCGAAGACCTCCTCCTGGGCGATGGTCGAGCCCTCGGCCGCCCCGACGACCACGGTGGGCTCGACGAAGAAGCCCGTCGGGAGGTGCTCGGGGATGCCGCCCCCGCAGGCGACCCCGGCCCCTTCCTCCTGGGCGGTGCGGACGAAGCCGAGCACCCGCTGGCGCTGCCGTTCGCTGATCAGCGGCCCCATCATGTGGGCCGGGTCTCGGGGGTCGCCGTAGGGCAGCGCCGCCATGGTGGCGACCGCCCGCTCCACCGCCTCGTCGTGGTGCTCGCGGGGGACGACCAGCCGGGTGGTGATGGCGCAGCCCTGGCCGGCGTGGGTCATCACCTGGAACACGGTGCTGGCGACGCCGGTGGCCAGGGCGTCGTGGTCGAGCACCACCGCGGCCGACTTGCCCCCCAGCTCCAGGAAGACCTTGGTGAGGTTCTCGGCCGCCGCGGCCATGACCTTCTTGCCGGTGGCGGTCGACCCGGTGAACGACACCAGGTCGACCCGAGCATCCGCGGCCAGCGCCGCGCCGACCTGGTGGTCGGAGGACGCCACCACGTTGAGGACACCGGCCGGGATGTCGGTCTCCTCCACCGCGATGCGCCCGAGCACCGTGGCCGTCCACGGCGTGTCGGGGGCCGGCTTGAGCACGACGGTGCACCCGGCGGCCAGGGCCGGGGCGACCTTGGCCAGGTTGATCTGCATCGGGAAGTTCCACGGCGTGATCGCCGCCACCACGCCGATCGGCTCCCGGCGCACGGTGCGGTGGCTCTTCATCCCGAACGGGGCGGCCTCGCCCAGGTCGTGCTCCCACTCGTAGGAGGCCAGGAGGTCGGCGACCCACCCCACGCCCTCGATCGGCGTCTCCAACTGGGCCAGCGCGGTGAGCGCCCGGGGCGCACCGACCTCGGCGATCGTCATCTCCCGCAGCTCCTCCAGGTGGCCGAGCAGGCCCTCCTGGAGCTGGCGGAGGCACCGCAGGCGCAGGTCGACATCGGTGGACCAGCCGGTCTCGTCGAAGGCCCGGCGGGCCGCGACGACGGCCCGGTCGAGGTCGCCCGGGGTGCCGTCGGCGCACACGCCGAGGACCTGCTCGGTGGTGGGGTCGACGTTCTCGAAGGTCCCCCCGCCCTCGGCCCCGACCAGCTCCCCGTCGATGCAGAGGCGCTCCTCGCGCCAGAGGTCGTCCACTGGGGTGAACAGTAACTCGGCAGATCGAACCGTGGTTCAATGTCGCCGGGCCCCGAGAGACCAGGAGATCGCATGGACGCCTCGTCCTTCCGCTACGAGGGCAGGCGCGCCGTCGTCGTCGGGGGCGCCACCGGCATGGGCGCGGCCACGGCCCGCCTCGTGCACGACCTCGGGGCCGAGGTCGTCGTCCTCGACCGGGCCCCGGTCGACCTCGACGGGCTCGACGACATCACCACCGGGACCGTCGACCTGGCCGACCGGGCCAGCATCGACACCGCGGTCGACGCCCTCGACGGGCCGGTCCACGCCCTGTTCCTCTGCGCCGGCGTCGCCGACGGCACGCCCGGCATCGAGCGCGTCAACTTCATCGGCCACCGCCACCTGGTCGACCGGGCGCTGGCCGCCGACCTGCTCCCCCGCGGGTCGGCCATCGGCATGATCTCCTCCACCGCCGGGCTGGCCTGGGAGGCCAACTGGGACCTGGTCGAGGAGTACCTGGCGACCCCGGACTGGGACGCGGCGGTGGCCTGGGTCGAGGCCCACCCCGACCGGGCCGACTACATGTGGAGCAAGCAGGCGGTGTGCGGCTACGTCGCCCGGGAGGCCACCCGGCTGCTCGCCCGGGGCATCCGCATCAACGCCACCCTCCCGGGGCCGACCACCACACCGCTCGCCGTCGACAACCGGTGGCTGCCCTTCGGCGAGGACTACCGGGAGGCCACCGGCATCGAGCCCTCCACCCCCGAGGAGCAGGCCGGGCCGCTCGCCTTCCTGTGCAGCGACGCCGCCGCCTACGTCACCGGGGTCACCCTGGTCGCCGACGCCGGCTACGTCGCCGCCGGCGTCACCGGCTCGTTCCCCCCGGCCACCCCGCTGGTCGACTTCCTCTCCGGGAGGGCCTGACCATGGACGTCGACGGCACGACCGTCCGAACCTGGTCAACGCGCCACCGCAGAGGTGGCGCGTTGACCATCTCTACGACGACGTGGCGCGAAGTTGGTCAGCGCGCCACCGAACGGGTGGCGCGCTGACCAACTTCGACGGTGCGCCGGCCCGGACCGAGGCCGCGGCGCGCCGGGCGACGAGCGTCAGACGCCCGAGCCGACCAGCTCCCGGTCGACGTCGGGGTCGTCGTCGCCCTCGCCAGCCCCGTCGGCGGCGTGGCTCTCCTGCTCGTCGAGCTCCTCGATCAGGTGCTCGCCCTCGATGTCGAGGTCGGGCAACAGCCGGTCGAGCCAGCCCGGCAGCCACCAGGCCCGCTCGCCGAACAGGGCCATGGTGGCGGGGACGATGACCATCCGGACGACGGTGGCGTCGAGCAGCACCGCCATCGAGAAGCCGATGCCCATCATCTTCACCGTCGGGTCGACGTCGAGGGCGAAGCTGGCGAACACGCTGATCATGATCAGGGCCGCCGCCGTGATCACCCGGGCCGAGCTGGTGAGCCCGGTCAGGACGCTGCCCCGGGCGTCGCCGGTGCGGACGTAGTCCTCCCGGATGCGGCTGAGGATGAACACCTCGTAGTCCATCGACAGCCCGAACAGGACGGCGAACATCAGCATCGGGAGGAAGCTGATGATCGGCACCGACTCCTCCAGGCCGACCAGCTGCTGGAGCCAGCCCCACTGGAAGATGGCGACCAGCACGCCGAAGCTCGACCCGATGCTCAGCAGGATGGCGATGGCCGCCTTCACCGGCACCAACAGCGACCGGAACACCGCCAGCAGCAGCACCATGGTGAGGCCGATCACGACGGCCATGAACACCGGCAGGGCGCTGGCCATCTTGTCGGACACGTCGATCAGCAGTGCGGTCTGGCCGGCCACCGAGACCTCGGCGCCGGTGCCGTCCTCGGCGGCCGGGAGCACGTCGTGGCGCAGCCGGTGGACGAGGGCGCTGGTGTCGGCCGAGGAGGGCGACGTCGTCGGCACCACCGTGACGACCGCGGTGTCGCCGGCCGCGTTGGGCACCGCCGGGGCGACCAACTGGACGCCGTCGTCCGCAGCCACGGCCTCGCCCACCTGGGCCAGGGCGGCCTCCGGGTCGGGAGCGTCGGCCAGGTCGACCACCAGGGTCAGCGGGCCGTTGAAGCCGGGGCCGAAGCCCTCGGCCAGCAGGTCGTAGGCCTGCCGCTGGGTGGTGCTGGTGGGCTGGGTGCCGGCGTCGGGCATGCCCAGGCGCATCGAGAGCAGCGGCACGGCCAGGGCCAACATCAGCCCCAGCCCGCCGACCAGGGCGACGCCGGGCCGGGCCACGACCTGGCGGGACCAGCGGGCGCTCAGGGTGTCGTGGGACTCGGCGGCCGAGCCGGTGCGGGCCCGGCCGATGCGCCACCGGTCGATGTTGCGGCCGGCGAAGCCGAGCAGGGCCGGCAGCAGGGTGACGGCGATCAGCACGGCCAGCAGCACGGTGACGGCCGCGGCCAGGCCCATGACGGTGAGGAAGGGGATGCCCACGATGGCCAGGCCGGCGAGGGCGATCACCACGGTCATCCCGGCGAACACGACGGCGCCGCCCGCCGTGGCGTTGGCCCGGGCCGCGGCCTCCTCGACCTCGCGCCCCTCGGCCAGGTCCTGCCGGTGGCGGGTGACGATGAACAGGGCGTAGTCGATGCCGACGGCGAGGCCGATCATGGTGGCGAGGATCGGGGCGGTCGACGACAGGTCGGTGAACCCGGCCACCACGGTCACGCCGCTGACGCCGATGCCGACCCCGATCAGGGCGGTGGCGATCGGCAGGCCCATGGCCACCAGCGAGCCGAACGAGATCAGCAGCACCAGCACGGCCACGCCGAGGCCGATCAGCTCCGACGAGTGGCCGACCTCACCCTGTGGGCCGACGTCGCCGCCGATCTCGACCTGGAGCCCGGCCGTCGAACCGGCCGCCCGGACCTCGCCGAGGGCCTCGGCCGCCTCCTCGGAGACCTCGTTGGCCGGGGTGGCGTAGCCAACCTCGGCGAAGGCCACCAGGCCCTCGGCCGAGACCGAGCCGGCGGTGAAGGGATCGGTCACCGACACCACCTCGGGGGCGGCCGTCACGTCGGCGAGCACCGCCTCCACCTCGGCCCGGCGGGCCGGGTCGGTCAGCGGGGTCTCGTCGGTCGACGCGAACACCAGGCGGGCCGAGGAGCCGGACTGCTCCGGGAACCGCTCCTCCAACAGGTCGAACGCCTTCTGCGACTCGGTCCCCGGGATGGAGAACTCGTCGCTGGTGGCGCCGCCGACGGTGCCGGCCAGCACGCCGACGCCGACCAGGGCGCCCAGCCAGATGGCCAGCACCCACCGGCGCCGGCGCACCGACCAGTGGCCCAGGCGGTACAGGATCTTCGACATCGCGCTCGTCCTCTTCCTCGTCGCTCGTCGGGCGGCCCACCGGCCGCCACCACCACAGGGAGCCGGCCGAACCTTGGGGGAACCTGGGAACGGGCTTGCGGCGCTCGTAGAGCCGGCCCCGGGAGGGGTGGCATCGGGCACGCCCGTGCGACGATGGGCCCGATGACCGAGATGCCCGGGCCCACCGGCCGCCGGATCCTGGTGGTCGACGACGAGGAGCCGTTGCGCGACCTGGTCACCACCGCCCTGGAGTTCGTCGGCCACGAGGTGGCCCAGGCCGCCGACGGCCTCGAGGCCCTGGCCCTGGTGCCCGAGGTCGGCCCGGACCTGATCGTCCTCGACGTCAACATGCCCCACGTCGACGGGCTGGAGGTCTGTCGCCGGCTCCGGGCCGACGGCGACACCACGCCGGTGATCTTCCTCACCGCCCGCGACGCCCCCCGGGACGTGGTCGAGGGGCTCTCCGCCGGCGGCGACGACCACCTGGCCAAGCCGTTCAACCTCCAGGTGCTGATCGCCCGGATCGACGCCGTCCTGCGTCGGGCCGACGCCGCCGGCCCCGACGCCGGCACCGGGCGCCTGGCCTTCGCCGACGTCGAGCTGGACGAGGCCGCCCACCGGGTCTGGCGGGCCGGCGAGCCGGTGGCGCTCGCCCCCACCGAGTTCAAGCTCCTCCGCTACCTGATGCTCAACCCCGACATCGTGCTGAGCAAGGCCCAGATCGCCGAGCACATCTGGCAGTACGACTTCGGGGGCGACCCCAACGTAGTCGAGACCTACATCTCCTACCTCCGCAAGAAGCTGGGCGAGCCCCGGGTGATCCACACCGTGCGGGGCGTCGGCTACGTCCTGCGGGCCGAGGCCTGACCGCGTGCGCCGCCACCGCCTGACCCACCTGCCCAACCGGTGGCGCATCACCGGGTGGATCGTCCTCTCGGTGTTGCTGGTCACCTTCGCGGTCGGCCTGCTGGCGGTAAACCAGGTCGAGCGGCGCTTCACCCAGCAGATCGACGAGGAGCTGCGCGCCCAGTCCACCGGGCTCACCGCCGCCCTCGACTTCATCGGCCCCGAGGACCTGGCCCGGCCAGCCCGTCGGGGGTCTCCTCGGCCAGCCGGGCCAGGTCCTCGGGGCCGAGGAGACCCCCGACGGGCTGGCCGACGCCACCTACGGCACGACGGTGGTGCAGCCCGACCGCACCATCGTCGCCATCCGGTCGGGTGCGCCCGACGACCCCGACCCGCCGATCGACACGTCGCCCCGGGCCACCCCCGCCCTCCGGGGCCAGGCCGGGGAACCCTTCGACCTGCCCAGCGCCGACGGGACGGTCACCTACCGGGCCATGGTCGCCCAGCTCGACGACGGCGGGCTGGTCGTCGTCACCCGCTCGCTGGCCGACCGCGACGACGCGGTGCGCACCGTCGTCGGCGTCCTCGTCCTCGCCGGGGCGGTCGCCGCGGTGCTGATCAGCGTCACCGTCGCCGTGGTGTCGCACCTGGTGACCCGGCCCCTCGACGCCATGATCGACGCCGCCGAGGCCGTCGGCGAGGGCGACATGACCTCCCGGCTGCCGACCAACGGGGTGGAGGACGTGGCCCGGCTGGGCACCGCCCTCAACCAGATGCTCGACCGGCTCGAACAGGCCTTCTCCGACCGGCAGGCCTCCGAGGACGCCCTCCGCCAGTTCGTGGCCGACGCCTCCCACGAGCTGCGTACGCCGCTGGCCGCGGTGCTGGGCTACGCCGAGCTCCACCAGGCCGGGATGGGCCGGCCCGACCAGGTCGACGCCTCGATGGCCCGCATCCGGGCCGAGGGCGAACGGATGCGCCTCATCGTGGAGGAGCTGCTCACCCTGGCCCGGCTCGACGAGGGCCGCCCGATGGAGCGCCTCGACGTCGACCTGGCCGAGCTGGCCCGGCTCGCCGTGGCCGACGCCGGGGCGATCGAGCCCGACCGCCCGCTCGCCGTCGACGCCGCCGGGCCGGTCGTCGTGCGGGGCGACGCCATGTCGCTGCGCCAGGCCGTCGACAACCTGCTGGCCAACGCCCGCACCCACACTCCGGCGGGCACGCCGGTACGGGTCACCGTCGCCGCCCGGCGTGACGGCGCCGTGGTCGAGGTGGCCGACGACGGCCCCGGCATGCCGGCCGATGTGGCCGAGCACGTCTTCGACCGCTTCTACCGGGCCGACCGCTCCCGCAGCCGGGCGGCCGCCCCGGGTGGGTCGGGCCTGGGGTTGGCCATCGTGGCCGCCATCGCCGAGGCCCACGGCGGCCGGGCCACGGTGACCTCCGCCCCGGGCGAGGGCTCGACCTTCACCCTCCACGTCCCCACCGCACCGCCAGCAGCCCGCGCCGGCGTACGCGACGTGCCAGGCACTTCGCGTACGCCCGCGACGTAGGAGCCGCTTCTCCGCGGGCTGACCGGGTAGGGGGCCGGCCATGCGCCTGGTCCTCGTCCGCCACGGCGACGCCCACGCCGGGTTCCACGGGCCGGTCGCCGGGCCGACCGGGTGCCGGGGCCTGACCGACCTCGGTCGCCGTCAGGCCGGGGCCCTGCGTGACCACCTCGCCGCCACCGGCCGGGTGCGGGCCGACGTCCTGCTGGCCAGCGTCCTGCCCCGGGCGGTCGAGACGGCGGAGATCATCGCCCCCGGGCTGGGGCTGGAGCTGGCGGCCCGCGACTGCGACCTGTGCGAGGTCCACACCGGCGAGGCCGACGGCGTCGATTGGTCGGAGTACGACGCCCGCTTCGGGACCTTCGACATGGAGGCCGAGCCCGACCGGCCCTTCGCCCCCGGCGGCGACAGCTGGAACGGCTTCCACGACCGGGTCCGCCGCACTCTGGAGCGCCTGGCCCGCGACCACGCCGGGCAGACGGTCGTCGCGGCCTGCCACGCCGGGGTGGTCATGACCTCGATGCGGGTCCTCCTCGGGCTGCCGGACTCGCACACCAGCGCCCACCTCCGGCCCACCAACACCGGGCTGACCGAGTGGGAGCACGACCCCGACCGCGAGACCTGGCTGCTCCGCTCCTACAACGAGGCCGACCACCTGCTGCGGCTCGACGGGTGAGCGACGGCCGTCGGGGTAGCGGCCGGTCCATGCCCGACGCCCCGACCTACTCGATCGCCTCCGCCCGCGCCGCGGCCGCCGCCGACGACCTCGACCGCTGGGTGGCCGCGTTCCTGGCCAGCCCGGGCAGCGACAACGCCGAGCTGGCCGAGCAGCTCACCGCCTCGCCCCGGTGGTGGGTCGGGCCGGTGGCCGTCCCCCTCGACCAGCTCCACCGGCTGGCCGGGCCCGACGGGCACCCGGTGCTGGAACCGGTCGACGAGACGTGGTGGCGCGACGACGTCGCCGACCTGGCCGACGACATCGCCGAGGGCGAGGAGGCCCCGCCGGTCGTCGCCACCTACGCCGAGGACCGGCTCCTGCTGGAGGACGGCAACCACCGGGTCGAGGCCCTGCGCCGGGCCGGCGCCGAGTGGGCCTGGACCGTCGTCGGCTTCGAGAGCGAGCCCGCCCGCACGGCGTTCCTGGCCCGCAGCCGGTCCGCCCCCGACCCCACCCGTTCTGGGAGCTGATCCGGTCGCTCCGGCGACCACATCTGCTCCCAGAACGGCCAGGGGTCAGCCGCCGCGGCGGCCGCTGAAGTACTTCTTCCAGTTCTCGGCGGCCTGGCCCAGCTCGGGGCGGTCGGCGAAGACGGGCTGCATCTTCTCCCAGGCCTCCTCCCGCTTGTAGGGGATGAACTCGGTCGGGAAGTAGCCCTCGTGGGGGCGGTAGTCCTTGAGGACCCGGCGGGCGACGGTGGCCTTGTGGACCTCGTCGACGCCGTCGGCGATGCCCATCGTGGGGGCGCCGGCGTACATGGCCTGGATCGGGGTCAGGTCGGTGGTGCCGAGCGAGCCGAGGATGTGGAGGGCGTTGAACGACACCTCCCGCAGCACCCGGGCCATGGTGAACTTCACCGCCGCGATCTCGGTGCGGGCCTCCTGGGTGGAGGTCTGGTCGATCTTCCAGGCCGCCTCCAGCACCAGCAGGCGGAGCATCTTGATGCTGGCGTAGGACTCGGCGATCTTCTCCTGCACCATCTGGTGCTCGGCGATGATCGCTCCGTGCGACTCCCGGCTCAGCGCCCGCTCGCACATCATGTCGAAGGCCAGGTTGCACTGGGCGATGGTGCGCATGGCGTGGTGGATGCGCCCGCCGCCAAGGCGTCGCTGGGCCAGGATCTTGGCCCCGTCCTCGGGGCCGAGCAGGTGGTCGGCCGGGATACGCACGTCCCGGTAGATGATGTGGTTGTGGTTCCGGGGCTCGGGCTGGATCTCGACGCCCGGGGTCTCGCGGGGCACCACGAACATGCCGTTGGTGCACATCACGAAGAGGATGTCGGCGACCCGGCCGGCCGAGGTGAACCACTTCTCACCGTTGATGACCCACTCGTCGCCGTCCTTGATGGCGTGGGTCTTGAAGAGGTTGGGGTCGGAGCCGCCCTGGGGCTCGGTCATCGAGTAGGCCGAGAACATCTCCTGGTT
>CAYQGF010000118.1:0-9256 GCA_964416885.1 uncultured Iamiaceae bacterium | reverse complement strand
CCGCCAGCTCGGGTTCTGGGGCTGCGAGACCCGCATCGACGAGGGGGCGGCCCGGGCCCTGGCCCGGGTCGCGGCCCTCCTCGGCACCGACGCCGTCGTCGTCCCCGAGCTGGTGGGAGGTCGTGGCCCCGGTGACCGGGCCCGTACCGTCCCGGCTGCGGCGGCCGACCTCGGCGGCGACCGGGTGCTGGCCCGCCCCGATGTCGCAGGGGCCTGGCCCGGCCGGCTCCCCGCCCCCTCGCCGGCACTCGTGTTCCCGGAGCCTCCGCCGGTCGACCTGCTCGACGCGGCCGGCGCCCCGGTCCGGGTCAGCGGACGGGGCGAGGTCAGTGCCCCACCCGCTCGTCTCGGCCGGCACGAGGTGGTCGGTTGGGCCGGACCGTGGCCCTACGACGAGCACTGGTGGGACCCCGACCGGGCCCGTCGCCGCGCCCGGGCCCAGGTCGTCCTGGCCGACGGCACCGCCCACCTCCTCGTCCTCGAGGCCGGCACCTGGTGCCTCGAGGGCACCTACGACTGAGCCCCGAGCCGAGTCGGACCGAGCCCTGGTCAGACGGGGACGGACAGGGTGGGCACGGGGACCGCCGCCGGCTCGGCCCGGAGGAAGCGGGCCACGGCGTCGGCGGCCCGGGACGGGTCGTCCAGCCAGGGGAGGTGGCCGCTGTCGGCGACCATCTGGAGCCGGGCGTCGGGCATCGCCGTCACGAGGGC
Organism: uncultured Iamiaceae bacterium; assembly: GCA_964416885.1. GTDB lineage: Bacteria > Actinomycetota > Acidimicrobiia > Acidimicrobiales > Iamiaceae > Iamia. The sequence goes on along the minus strand of CAYQGF010000118.1, from coordinate 8,545 downwards.
CTCGGCCACGTCCTGGCCGCCGAAGGGGTCGTCGGCCCCCCAGTAGAAGAAGGTGGGCACGGCGACCGTGGCGAGCAGGTCGGCCGGCAGCGCCAGAGCGGGGTGGACGGTGCCGCGCCGCTCGACGAGCGAGCCCATCAGGGCCATGTCGTTGCGCATGGTGCCGGTGTGGCGCTGGAGCGACAGGTACCACCCGTAGAACTCCGGGCTGAACCGCTCCGCGTCCACCGATGCACCGTGGCCGATCTGGCGCAGCACCGACCGGGCCGCCCGCTCGTTCGGGGGCAGCGTGGTCATGAGCCGTCGCAGGGCCGGCACCGACGTGGCCCGCATGAACGGGGGCACGGCCATCCCGGGGGCGCCCGCCGGGCACGCCATCTGCACCATGCGGTCGAACCGGTGGGGGGCGATGGCCGCGGCCCGCAGGGCCAGGAAGCCGCCGAAGCTGGAGGCGACGACGTGGGCGTGGTCGATGTCGAGGGCGTCGAGCAGGTCGAGGACGAACGCATCGGCGAACGGGTCGAGGTCGTCGGCCGTGACCGGGAAGGGCTCGGACAGCCCGGTGCCCGGCCGGTCGACCACGAGGACGCGGAAGCCGTCGAGCTGCGCCGCCAGCGGCGCCCAGGTGGTCCCGGCGCTCGGCCCACCGTGGACGAGGAGCACGGGCTCGCCCTGACCGACCTCCTGCACCCGCACCCGGGTGCCGAGGCGGGGCAGGGTGACCACCCGTTCGGTCGGCCGGGCACCGAGCGAGCGCCAGAGGTTCGTCTCGGCGGCGCGGTAGGCGGTCGCGCCCTCGTCCTCGGCAGCGATGCTGACGTCGGCGCCCCGGCGGGCGTGCACGCCGAAGACGCCGATCAGCAGCGACCAGGTCGCCAGCAGCATGCCGGCACTGGCGAACACCGGGGTGACCTCGAGGTCGGGGAAGACGACGGTGAGCGGCACCGACGTGGCGTGCAGCAGCCCGGCGACGACGCCGACCACCGGGGCGGTCCGTTCGAGGGGTGCGACGGCCCGGAACAGCCGGGCGTTGAACCAGGCGAAGGTCAGCCCCGTCACGGGGTACAGCAGGAGCGCCAGGCCGACGTGGGTGAAGGCCACCGGCGCCGTCTCACCGTTCGCCAGCCGGTCGGAGTCGACCACGGAGGCCAGGTGGAACACCGTCTCGACGACGTAGAGCGACATGGTGACGGCGGCGGCCCGCAACGCCCGCTGCACCGATGCCGGCCAGCTCCTTCCCCGGTACGCGGTCCACAGGGCGATGGCGAGCAGGGCGGTGCCGACGGCGATCAGGCTGTGCGACAGCACCCACGTGTCGCCGGAGGTCATGGTGGCGAGCTCGTCGCGCAGCGAGTCCTCGGCATCGGCGTCGGGGTGGAGGGGCCCGCCGATGGCCATGGTGGCGCCGGCGAGGACGAAGAGGGCCCGCCAGGGGCGGGTGGACGGGGTGGACGTGGGGGTCGTGGTCACGGGGGCCTCCTGGTGGCCGGTGGGGGTGGTCGGGTCGGTCGGGGTGGTCATGGCGTCGGGGTGCCGTGGACGGCGAGGGCGTGACGGCGGTAGGCCCGGCGGGCCAGGCGGGGGACGAGCAGCCGGACCGGGAGGGGAGCGGGGGCGAGCATCGAGGCGAGCACGGCCGGGTCGCCCTCGTGCTGGAGCATCCCGAACGACAGCGTCCGGTCGGGCCGGTGCTGACGCCGGTCGGCCTCCTCGCCGATGTGGTCCCACTCGGCGGCGGTCAGGTGCTGCTCGGCGAGGGGGAGGACGACCAGCTCCTCGAGGTCGAGGTGGGCGGTGAGCACGTCGTGCAGGGCGTCCAGCCCGGCCGCGAGGTGGTCCCGCACGTCCGTCGCGGCCTCGGCCCGCCACCGCGGCAGGAGGCCGGTGGTCCGGCGGACGAGCTGGTCGACCTGCTGGTGCTGGTCCTCCATGACGTCGAGGACGGGCCGCTCGGCGACCTCGGTCCGGGACCGCAGCAGGGGCCACACCAGGTCGTCCTCGATCTGGTGGTGGTGGTGCAGGCCCCGCAGGAGGACGTCGAGGTGGTGGGCGACGACGCCGGCGCGGCGGGTGTCGCCCGCCTCGGCCCGGCGCACCAGCGGGCCGGCCAGCCGGAGCTCACGCCGCAGCGCCCGGTGGACCACGATCACCGGGAGGGCTCGATGGAGGGTGGTGCCGGCGTCGGCGGCGGAGGGGAGGACGGAAGGTGGGGTGGGCACGGGAGGCTCCTCGGACGAAGGGTCGTTCGAGGTCCCGTTGTCGCGGACGCTCCTTGCAAACCGCTCGACGGCGGCTCACCGCGGCCCGCGCGGCCTGGTCAGGCGCTCGTGATGGCGGGCTCCTGCGACGCCGATGCCGACGTCCGCGCTGCGGTGGCCGGCGCCGCCGCAGCAGGCCTCGCCGGCCCGAACCAGCGCTGGCCCCCGGCCGCCACCTGCGCCCGGGCCGCGGCGACGACCGCGCCCTGGTGCCGGGCCCGTGTCGCCGCCTCGGCCCGCAGCCGGGCCACCTCGGCGGCCGGTGCGCCCGTCGCCTCGGCCACGTCGGCGGCCGCCAGGAGGACGTACGGCACCGGCCAGCCCTCGCCCCGGTCGAGCTCCTGCTGGGCCCGCTCCAGGTGGTGCGTGGCCCGAGCGATGTCGCCGGCGGCGACCTCGGCGCTGGCCGCGGCGGCGAGCATGAGGGCCAGGCCGGTCCGCATCCCGGCGCCGAGGTAGCCGTCGTGACCGGTGGTGAACAGGGCGCGGCCCTCCTCGGCCCGGCCCGTCGCCACCAACACGGCGCCGAGGTACATCCGGGCCTGGCTGCCCCAGAACCCGAGGGTCTCGCCGGCCTCGGCGTCGAGCACCCGGCGGCAGCAGCGTTCGAGCCGGTCCAGGTCGCCGGCGCTGGTCGCGCTGGTGCAGGCGAGGCACCAGATGATCGCCACCGGGAAGTTCCCGTCGACGGCCGCAGCCGCGGCGGCGAAGGCCGCCTCGGGGTCGTCCAGCCGGCCGACCTGCTCGTCGATGTAGAGCCCGAACGCCGTCGAGAGCACGATCAGCTCCGCCGCCAGCGACAGGTCGTCGGGGGCGAGGGCGGCCCGGGCCTGGGCCACCCGGGCGAAGGCGTCGGCCGCGGCGACCAGGTCGCCGTCGTGCCAGCACTGGATGGCCCAGGCGGTGTCGCCGGCGACCCGGACCATCGGGTCCTCCGACGCCGCGGCCCGGTCCCGGAAGCGCCCGGCCACCGGGCGGGCCCGGTCGAAGTCGCAGGCGGTGTCGTGGCCCGCCCACTCGGCCCACTGCATCTCGAGGGCCACGTCGTGGCGGCCCAGGCCCTCGGCCAGGTGCGCGGCTCGGGCGTAGTGGTCGACGGGGCCCTGGTACCCGCCCCGGGCCCGGAGCGCCCACACCAGGCTGACCAGGGTGGCCAGCTCGGCCGCGGGGTCGTGGCCCGCCGTCCGCCGGAGCTCCAGGGCGCGGCCGAGCAGGTCGCTCGCGGTGGCGACGGCGAAGCGCCCGATGGCGACCGCAGCCGCCCGGTCGAGGGCATCGGCGGCGCGGCGGCCGGCCCCGATCGGTGCCGCCGCCCACAGGTGCTCGGCGACGACCTCGGCCTGGGCCTCGTCCCGCCCGAGGGCCTGGAGGGCGTCGGCCACGGCGAGGTGGGTGCGCGCCCGCCGGACCGGGCTGAGCTCGTCGACGACGACCTCCCGCACGAGGGCATGGGAGAACCGCAGCCCGGGGCCGTTCTCCACCAGCAGCCGGTGCTCGATGGCGACGTCGAGGTCGTCGAGGCAGGCGTCGACGGTGCGTCCGGCGGCCCCGGCGACGAGCTCGACGTCGAGGTCGCGGCCGGCGACGGCGGCGACCGAGAGCAGCTCGATCGTCGTGCTCGGGAGGCGGGCCAGCCGCTGCCGGACCACGTCCCGCACGCCGACGGGGACGGCGACCCGGGCGGCGGAGGCCCGGTCGACGGCGCCCTCGGCGTCGAGGAGGCGCTGGAGCTCGATGGCGTAGAACGGGTTGCCGTCGGTCCGCTCGTGGACGGCGCGGGCCAGGCCGTCGTCGACGGTCCGACCCGACACCTGCGTCAACAGCTCGGTGGTGGCCTCGGCGGGGAGGCCACGGAGGTGGAGGTGACAGGTCCCGGACCGGCGGGAGGCCGCGGCGAGCAGGGCGAGCACGCCGTCGCTCGTGGTGTCCTCGCCCTCCCGTAGCGTCAGGACCAGCAGCACCCGCCCGGTGGTGAGGCCCGAGGCGACCTGGGTCGCCAGCTCGACCGACTCCGGGTCGGCCCACTGGAGGTCCTCGATCACCACGAGCAGGGGCTGGTCCTCGACCGACCGGCCGAGCAGGTCGAGCACCCCGTCGAGGAGCACCGAGCGGTCGCCGGACGCCACCGCGGGCGGGGGTGTGGGGCCGACGGCACCGGTGGCGTCGAGGAGCTGCCCGATCTCGTCCCCGCCGGCGTGGGGGTCGTCGCCGCGCAGGGGCCGGACCACGCTCAGCCACGGCCAGTGGGCGGGGGCGACGCCGCCCTCCAGGCAGCGGCCCCAGACCACCCGGCAGCCCTGGCCGGTCGCCTCGTGGGCCAGCTCCTCGACCAGCCGGGTCTTGCCCACGCCGGCCTCGCCCCGGACGATCGCCACGCCCGGACGGCCGCCCACCGCGGTGGCGAAGGCCCGACGCAGGGGGCCGAGCTCCGCCGCCCGCCCGACGAGCGGGACGCGTCCCGGCGGGTCGTGGGACGGCTCGGGGGGCGGCGGCCCGACCGGTTCCGGATCGGCGTTCGGGCGGGGGTCGGGCCGGGGGAGCGGGTCGAGCCGCGGGTCCTGGTCGAGGATGGCCCGCTCCAGGTCGCGTAGCCGGGCCCCCGGCTCGACGCCCAGCCCCTCGACCAGGACCTCCCGGGCCTCGGCGATCGCCCGCAGAGCGTCGGCCTGCATGCCGGAGCGGTAGCGGGCCAGGGCCAGCAGCTCCCACAGGCCCTCGCGCAGCGGGTGCTCGTCGGTGAGCTGGGCCAGCTCGCCCACCAGGGCGGCGTGGCGACCGAGGGCCAGCTCGGCGGCGAGACGGTCCTCGGTGGCGGCCAACCGGCGGTCGTCCAGCCGGCGGGCGATCCCGGTCAGCCGGGGCCGGTCCCGCACCTCGAGCAGCGCCGGGCCCCGCCAGAGCTGCTCGGCGTCGGCGAGGAGGTCCCGGGCGCGGGCCGGGTCGCCCGCCTCCAGTGCGGCTCGGCCGGCGTCGGCGAGGGCCTCGAACCGGGTCATGTCGACGTCGTCGGCGCCCGCCGCGAGCCGGTAGCCGGCGGGGTCGCGGAGGATCGGCACGTCGACGACGCGCAGGGCGCGCCGCAGCCGGGAGATGTAGCTGTGGAGGGTGCCCGCGGCCGATGCCGGCGGGGACTCGCCCCAGATGGCGTCGACCAGGGCGTCGACCGAGACGACCCTCCCGCCGGCCGCGGCCAGGAGGGCGAGGATGGTGCGGGGCTGGGCCCCGCCGATGTCGAGCGCGACGCCGTCGGCGTCGACGACCTCGAGGGTGCCGAGCAAGCGGATGCCCATGGGCGGCCTACCTCTCTCCTGTGACCAGGGTGCGGCGGAGCACGAGGCGCAGCCGTTCGGTCAGCTCGTCGGTGGTCCATCCCTGGACGCCCACGAGCCCGTCGACCAGCTCGACGGACATCAACGCCCACATGAGGTCGGCCGCGGTGTCGGGCGTCCACGGCTCGGCCAGCCGGCCCTCGGCATCGAGCCGCGCCGTGACCGCCCGGCAGCCGCCGTACCAGGCCTCGGTGGAGCGGTCCCAGAGGGCGGCGGCGTCGGGGTCGTCGCGGCGGCAGTGGTCGACGGCGCGCACCACCTCGACCAGCCGACCGTGGTAGTCGGCGATGTGGGCGGCGAAGGCGTCGAGGGCGGCGACGGCGTCGGGGGCCTCGCGGATCGGGCGGAGCGACGCGTCGAGGCCGAGCGCCTCGTCCACGTGGTCGAGCAGGGCCATGAAGAGCTGGCCCCGCGACGAGAAGTGGAGGTAGAGCCCCTGCCGGCTGATCCCCGCCTCCCGGGCCGCCGCGGCCATGGTCAGGGCCGAGCCCCCGGACCGCTCCAGCAGGCGCCAGGCGGCGTCGAGCACCGCGGCCCGGGTGTCCCGGCTCCGCTGGTTCTGCGGTGCGCCCACCTTCCCCACGCCGGGCATCCTGACATGAACTTGACACTATGTAAAGTTCCTGGCCGTCTACGATCCGGTCGATGCGGCGGAAGGGGATCGTCGGACTGATCGTGGTGGCGGCGATGGTCGCCCTGGCCGGGTGCGGCGACGACACGACGACCGAGGCGGCCGCCGACGGCCCGGGGGCGACGTCCACGACCGAGGCGCCGCCGCCGCTGGGGCCGGAGGCCACCGGCGAGCCGGGCCGGCCCACGCCCGCCGACGGTGTCATGCCGATGCCGTGCGTCATCGTCGAGTCCCGCGAGGACCTCCCGTCGATCCCGGGCGCGCCCGCCCCGCCCGGCCCGGTCGACGTCGTGCGCTCGACACCCGAGGAGCGGGACGAGGCCGTGGCCATCGTCCTCGACCACCCGGGCTGGGAGACCGCCCTCGCCGCCGGCCGGGCCCGGCTGGTGTGGGCCACCCCCTGGTACGTCGAGGACGAGGTCGACCGAGGTGTCCTCCTGTGGTTCGAGCTGGACGAGCCGGTCGACCTCCCCACCGACCTCGGCGTCCCCGCCACGGTCGGGGAGGGCGATGCCAGCCGCCCCGTCTACGACGAGGAGGGGCTCCCGGTCGTCGAGCCCGTGCCCGACGGCGCCTGGGACGGCTCCCGGAGCGCCCGGCTGTCCGTCGACCTGGTCGAGGACCGCCTCTTCTCCGTCGTCGCCAGCCCGGAGCCAGAGCTCTGCTGACCCGCCCGACACGGTGTACGCGAAGTGCCAGGCACTTCGCGTACGCCCTGCAGCCGCTACGGCCGGGCCAGGACCTCGACGCTCGGGAGGACGAACACGCCCGCCTCGTCGGCGGCCCAGCGGCGGAAGGCGGCGCTGATGGCCTCCAGCTCGTCGGTGGTGGCGTGGCCGCCGGCGACGGCCTGGTCGGCGAAGGAGGAGTCGAGCACCCGGTCGGCCCAGAGCCCTCCCCACCAGGCCCGCTCCTCGGCGGTCGAGAACACCCACACCGTGGCGCTGACCTCCACCGCCGAGAACCCGGCCTCCAGGGCCCAGCCCTTGAGGAAGCGGCCGGCGTCGGGCTCGGCGTCGTTGCCCCGGGCCACGGCCTCGTAGACGGTGAGCCAGCGGTCGAGCACCGGGTCGGCCGGGCCCCAGGTGAAGGTGGCGTAGTCGGAGTCCCGCACCGCCACCACGCCGTCGGGCCGGCACACCCGGCGCATCTCCCGGAGGGCGGCCACCGGGTCGGACAGGTGCTGGAGGACCTGGTGGGCGTGGACGACGTCGTAGGACCCGTCGTCGTCCTCCAGGGCGTAGACGTCACCGACGGCGAAGGTCAGCTCCGGGTGATCGGCGGTCGCCTGCTCGATGACGTCCGGCGACCGGTCGAGGCCCACGACCCGGCCCGGCGCCACCCGCGCCGCCAGGTCGGCGGTGATGGTGCCGGGGCCGCAGCCGACGTCGAGGAGGTCGAGCCCGGGCCGCAGGTGCGACAGCAGGTGGGGCGCCGAGTTGGCCGCGGTCCGCCACCGGTGCGACCGCAGGACGCTGTCGGCGTGACCGTGGGTGTAGGTGTCGTCCGGGCTCACCGGCCCATCCTGCCCCCAGCCGCGACGCTCACGGCCCAGAAAATGTTCTTGTCCGGCTCGATCGCGTCGGCGCGACGTCAGCGGACAAGAACCGGGAGAGCCGGGTTCTTGTCCGTCAGGCGGTCGGAAACGCGACGCTGACGGACAAGAACCCCGGTGGCATCCCTGCGGACAAGAAAATGTTCTTGTCCGCAGGGGTCGCGCCGCCGGGGGGGGGGGGGCTACTGGCTGCGGTTCTCGGTGGCGGCGTAGGGACGGCAGGCCTGGCCCCGGAGGCTGGGGCAGGCGATGGCGGTGTTGGCGGGGACGTCGATGCCGTCGACGAGGGCCAGCACCACCGAGGAGGCGTGGTCGCCGCCCCGGCCGATCGTGACCTCGTCGCCGTCGGACCCGGTGGTGGCGAAGCGCCACGTGGCCCGGTCGCGACCCGGCGACGACACGACGACCCGCAGCCGCGACCCCTCCCGGAACGCCTGGGCGAAGTGCGGGATGGCGACCTGCACCTGCGTCCACTCGTCCGGGACCATCGGCTCCTGGTTCGCCAGGTCGAAGGGGTGCTCGACCTCCAGGTCGTCGCCGACCTCGTCGGTGACGGCGCGGTGCGACAGCCGGAGCTGGCCGGACTGCACCGCGAACTCGGTGCCGTCGGGCTGCACGACCATGACCGACACCTGGACGTCCGCGTCCTCGGCCGAGGTCTTCACCCACAGGTCGGCATAGCCGGCGCCGGCCACGACGGTGTCGGACTCGAACGGGTCGGTGACGTAGCTGACGCTCTCGCCGTCGCCCCAGGGCTGCCACTCGAAGTCCC
>CAYQGF010000117.1:5633-9300 GCA_964416885.1 uncultured Iamiaceae bacterium | reverse complement strand
GCATCTCGAAGGTGCGGTCGGCGAAGTCGAGGATCTCGACGCCGTCGAGGGCGACGAGGGTCGCGCGCAGCGTCTCGATGTGGGCGGCGTCACGGCAGTTGACGATCAGGTCCTCGTCGAGGACCGGGCCCTTGGCCTCGAAGCCGTGGAGACCGACGATGTTGGCGCCGATCTCCCCCACCGCTACCGACAGCCGCCCCAGGGCACCGGGGACGTTGGGCAGTCGGACGCGAAGGCGCACCGAGTACGCCGCGGTGGGAGTGGACACGGCACGGAACGCTACCGACCTGTCGGCGGGCCGACGAACTTCGTCCGGGAATCGGCGGCGCGGGTCGGCTTCCGTCCAAAGTTGGGGGATGGACGACGATGTCGAGACCGGGTCGGTGTTCGCCCACGCGGCGGTGGAGGGCTTCGAACAGGTGGCGTTCTGCCATCACGGGCCGACGGGGCTGAAGGCGATCATCGCCCTCCACTCGACCGTGCTCGGCCCCGGGCTGGGCGGCACCCGGTTCTGGCCCTACGCCACCGAGGCCGAGGCGCTGGCGGACGTCTGCCGGCTGGCCCGCGGGATGACCTACAAGCACGCCGTGTCCGGCCTCGACGCCGGCGGCGGCAAGGCGGTCATCATCGGCGACCCCCGGACGCTCCGCAGCGAGGCCCTCATCCGGGCCTACGCCCGCTTCATCGACGGCCTCGGCGGCCGCTACCTCACCGCCGAGGACGTCGGCACGACGCAGGCCGACATGGACCTGATCCGCACCGAGACGCCGTACGTCACCGGCGCCAGCGAGTCCCTCGGCGGCTCGGGCGACCCCTCGCCGGCCACCGCCTGGGGCGTGCTGGCCGCGCTCGGCGCCGTGGCCGAGCGGCTCTGGGGCTCCGACGACCTGGCCGGCCGGCACGTGGTGGTGTCCGGGGTGGGCAAGGTCGGCTCCGCCCTCGTCGACCACCTGGTCGCCGGGGACGCCCGGGTCACCGTCGCCGACGTGAACGAGGCCGCGACCCTCGCCGTGGTGGCCCGGCACCCGGGCGTGGAGGTCGTCCCGCCGGGGAAGGCCCACGCCGTGCCGTGCGATGTGTTCAGCCCCTGCGCCCTCGGGGCCGTCCTCAGCGAGGCCACGATCCCGGAACTAGCCTGCGCCGCAGTGTGCGGATCGGCCAACAACCAGCTCCGAACGCCTGCAGATGGGCAGCGGCTGGTCGATCGCGGTGTGCTGTACGCACCGGACTTCGTCGTCAACGCCGGCGGAGTGATCAACATCGCCGAGGAGCGGCACCCCTCCGGCGCCCCCTACGACCGGCACCGGGCGTGGGACCGGGTGGCCGGCATCGCCGACACCGTCCGGCGCACCTTCGACCGGGCCGAGGCCGACGGCACCACCCCGGCCGAGGCCGCCGACCGGCTGGCCATCGAGCGCATCGAGGCCGTGGCCTCCGTCCGCCGCATCAGGACGAGCCGCTCGTGACCGCGACCTGGCCGACGGCCCGTACGCGACGTGCCTGGCACGTCGCGTACGGCCCACCACCGCCCATGACATAGCCCCGTCTCCCTCCCCCAGGAGCACCCAGACCCATGGCCCGCACGATGCACGCACCGACGGCCGACGACCGCTCGACGCTGCACATCCACGACCGCCACACCGAGCTGGGGCTGAGCGCCGAGGACCTGCTGGGGATGTACCGCGACATCCTCCTGGCCCGGCTGCTCGACCAGAAGATCTGGGCGCTCAACCGGATGGGCAAGGCCCCGTTCGTGGTGTCGAGCCAGGGCCACGAGGGCTGCCAGGTCGGCTCGGCCCGGGCGCTGCGGAAGGGCCACGACCTCGTCCTCCCCTACTACCGCGACACCGGCGTGCTGCTGGCCCTGGGCATGAGCGCCGAGGAGGTGCTGCTCGGCGTGTTCGCCCGGGCCGCCGACCCCTGCTCCGGGGGGCGCCAGATGCCCAACCACTGGGGCAGCTCCGAGCTCGGCGTCATCTCCGGGTCGTCGCCGATCGCCACCCAGCTGCCCCACGCCGCCGGGCTCGCCTACGCGGCCAAGCTGCGCCGGGAGGACCGGGTCGCGGTCAGCTACTTCGGCGAGGGCGCCACCTCCAAGGGCGACTTCCACGAGGCCCTGAACTTCGCCGGCATCCACTCGCTGCCGTGCGTGTTCATCTGCGAGAACAACGGCTACGCCATCTCGGTGCCGATGACCCAGGAGTCGGCGGTCGACGACGTGGCCGACCGGGCCCACGCCTACGGCTTCGGCGGCGTGATCTGCGACGGCAACGACCCGCTCGACGTCTACGCCGCCACCCACCAGGCCCTGCGCCGGGCCCGGGCGGGCGACGGGCCGACGCTGATCGAGTGCAAGACCTACCGGTTCCGGGCCCACACCTCCGACGACGACGACCGCACCTATCGCACGCCGGAGGAGGTCGAGGCGTGGCGGAAGAAGGACCCGCTGCGCCAGTTCCGCCAGTACCTGATCGAGCAGCGGCTCCTGCCCGAGGCCGACGAGGTGGCCATCCAGGCCGAGCTCGAGGAGGAGGTCGGCGAGGCGGCCCGCCGGGCCGAGGCCATGCCGTTCCCCTCGCCCGAGACCGCGGTGCGCCGGGTGTTCGCCCGGCCCGTGCGCCCCACCCCGGGCACGCCCGAGGGCGTCGAGGCCGACCCGGTCGCCGAGGTCGCCGTCGAGGTCCCGCTCGACGACGCCGGGCCCACCACCGAGCGGAACGTCGTCGACACGATCCGCCAGGCCCAGCACGATCTGATGGCCGCCGACGAGCGGGTGCTGGTGCTGGGCGAGGACGTCGGCCCCCGGGGCGGCGTGTTCCGGGCCACCGACGGGCTGGCGGCCGCCTTCGGCCGGGGGCGGGTGCTCGACACGCCGCTGGCCGAGTCCTCGATCGTCGGCATCGGCATCGGGCTGGCCCTGGCCGGCATGCGACCGATCTGCGAGATCCAGTTCGCCGACTTCATCCACTCCGCCTACGACCAGATCGCCAGCGAGGCGGCCCGGCTGCACTACCGCAGCGACGGCGACTTCGCGGTGCCGCTCGTCATCCGGGCGCCGTGGGGCGGCGGCGTCCACGGCGCGCTGTACCACTCGCAGTCGATCGAGGCGACCTACGCCCACGTGCCCGGGCTCAAGGTGGTGGCCCCCTCGACCCCCGCCGACGTGGCCGGGCTGCTCCGGGAGGCGGTGGCCGACCCCGACCCGGTCCTGTTCCTGGAGCACAAGAGGAGCTACCGGCTGGTCAAGGGGCCGGTGCCCGACGACCCGACGTGGCGGGTGCCGATCGGCGTGGCCGCCATCGCCCGGCCCGGCACCGACGCCACCGTCGTCACCTACGGCATGCACCGGCACCTGGCCGTCGAGGCCGCCGACCGGCTGGCCGCCGACGGGGTGGGGTCGGTCGAGGTGGTCGACCTCCGCACCATCTCGCCGCTCGACGTCGACACCGTGCTGGCGTCGGTCGCCCGCACCGGGCGCTGCCTGGTCGTCCACGAGGACAACGTCAGCTTCGGCGTCGGCGCCGAGGTGGCGGCGCTGGTGGCCGAGCACGCCTTCTTCGACCTCGACGCCCCGGTCCGCCGGCTCGCCACCGCCGACGTGCCGGCCTTCCCGTTCGCCCCGCCGCTGGAGGAGGCCCTGACGATCGACGGGGCCCGCATCGCCGCC
>CAYQGF010000117.1:0-5533 GCA_964416885.1 uncultured Iamiaceae bacterium | reverse complement strand
CAGAACCCCGCAACCAGGGGAGATCGTGCGATCATGGGGGCCATGGCCAGAGCGACGGTGAGGCACGGCGACAGCGAGGCGGCGATCGAAGAGGGACAGCGCGTCCGGATCGGCCGCAGCACGGTGTGCGACGTCCAGGTCGGGGCCGGGGCCGACGGTGGTCCCGAGGACCTCGGCGTCAGCCGCACCGCCGCCACCGTGAGCATGCAGGACGGCCGGCTGTGGGTCCGCAACGACTCGGCCAGCCAGCCCGTCTACCTGGTGCCCGAGACCGGGCCGACCCGGGTCCTGGAGAACCAGGACGAGATCGCCTCGCTCCCGATCGACAAGGTCACCGTGCAGTTCCGGGGCCGCATCCGCACCCACGACGTCACCGTCGAGCTGGAGCAGGCCGAGCCCCTGGGCGACACCCGGCCCATCCCCACCGACGGCCCGGCCACGCAGTACCTGCTGGAGTTCACCAACGCCGAGCGCCGCATCCTCACCGCCCTCTGCGAGCCGCTGCTGACCAAGAGCGGCGACCAGGCCAAGCCGGCCTCCTACGCCCAGGCCGCCGAGCGGCTGTTCCTGTCCCGCAGCCGGGTGGAGAACTGCATCGCCGACCTGGTGAAGAAGTACGCCTCGGCCGGTGTCCCCGGGCTCGAGGGCCCGGAGGCCAAGGACAACCTCTGCCGCTACGCGGTCCGCTCCGGTTCCATCAGCGCCACCGACCTCGACCACATCCCGTAGGCCTTCACACAGCAAGCTCTACCGACGCCTTGTAGCGTGACGGCATGAGCGACGCTGGCGACCTCCGGGTGTCGGCCCGAGGACAGATGAGCCTTCCGGCGGCAGCACGCCACCGGTGGGGCCTGGGCGACGGCGGTGAGGTCGGCTACGTCGACCTCGGCGATGTCGTGATCCTGGTCCCGGGCGGGGTCGACAAGGTGCGCGCCGACCTGATCGGCCAGATCACCGACGACACCTGGGCCAAGGCTCGCTCCGGGTTCGGCGACCCCGACCTCGCCGACATGTGACCTGGCTGGTCGACGACGCCCACCTCGGGCGCCTGCTCCGACATGAGGGTTCGGCGCGCATCGGCCCCGACGACAGGGTCGCCACCTCCGGGCTCTGGTACGTCCGTCTCTGCCAGGCCGTCGCCGACGAGGACAGCTCGGGCACGCTGTCCACCCCGTTCGACCACCTCGCCCTCGACCACCGGGAGCGGGCCATCGCCCAGGTCCTCACGCTGCCTCCGTCGATCGGGGTGCCGAGCCTGCGCACCCTCGGCCCGGTCATCGGCAACCTTCGGCGACGACACGCGCCCCTGAACCTCCTCGCGGTCGAGGCGTTGGCGGCAGCCGTCCACCTCGATGCCACGGTCCTCCTCTCGACGTCGGCGCCTCGGCTGGAGGCCGCGCTCGCCACGGAGGGTCTGACCTGCGTCGTCGATGGCGGGTGATCAGCGGGCGGCGACGAGGGGGTGGCTGGCGGTGGGGGCGACCTGGCGGGCGATCTCGATGAAGCGACTGGCCACCGGGCTGAGGGTGCGCCCGGCCTTCCAGGAGATGCCGACCCGACGGGGCGGGATGGGCGGGTCCATGTCGTGGATCGCGACGGTGGGGTCGCGGGTGTCGACGGCCAGCCGGGGCACGACGGCGGCGCCCATCCCGGCCCGGACCAGGGCGACCACGGCGAGGTTGTCGTCGGTGCGGAACACCCAGTCGATCTGGCCCTTCACCACGGCGTGGAGACCGTCCTCGATGTCGCGCTGGCAGCTGCTGGGCTGGTAGCCGACCAGGCCCACGCCCACCAGGTCCTGGGTGGGGAACGGCCCGCACCGGCCCCGGTCGAGCTCGGTGACGACCAGGTACGGGTCCTCCAGGAGGATCTCGGTCTCCAGCCCGGGCCAGCCGTCGTCGATGGTGAAGGCGACGTCGAGGTCGCCCCGGACCAGGGCGGCGGGCAGGTCCTCCTTGTCCTTGCTCTCGACCAGGCGGATGTCGACGTCGGGGGTCTCGTCCCGCAGGCGGCCGACGATCGTGGGCAGGACGGAGGTGGTGACGCTCTGGAACGTCCCGACCAGGAGGCGGCCGGTCTCGCCCCGGAGGAAGCGGTCGACGGCGTCGCTGGTGGCGTCGATGCGGCCGAGGACATCGTGGGCGTGCTCGAGCAGGAGCCCGCCGAGCGGGGTGAGGGTGACGGGCCGGGGCCCACCGGGGCGGTCGAAGACCGGGGCGCCGACGACCCGCTCCAGCGCTGCGACCTGCTGGCTGACCGCCGACTGGGTGTAGCCGAGCCGGGCCGCGGCCCGGCCGAAGGTGCCCTCCTCGGCCACGGCCTGGAGGGCGACCAGGTGCTTGACCTCGACGTCGCGCAGGCGACTCATGATGAATAAGCATATCTGATCATCTCGACCAGAGATCATCGCTAGCCGTGAACATCATCTCGGCGTACAACCATCTCATGGAGAACGGCATCGACCTCGACCGCCTGGCCGCCGACCTCGCCGCCCACGGGGTCGCGGCCAACGAGCCCGCCCTGGCCCGGCTCGCCCGCGAGGGCCGGGAGGCCGGCGCCTCCCCCGTGGCCGTCGCGGTGCTGGGCGACCGCACCGAGCCGGGGCCGGCCCGCGTCCGGGCCTTCGTCCTGGTCGACCGGCACCTCCGCCGCACCGCCTGCCTCACGGCCGCGGCGTAGGGCCCGAACCGACGGGCCTCGGGCCCACCGGGGCACCCGGTGGCGTAGCCCGGTACGGTCACGCCCGTGGGCACGATCGACCCGAGCCGGTCGACAGACGTCGGGGCCGCCCTCGTGGCGGTGGCGGCCGAGCGCTTCGGTGGTCCGGTCACGCTGGCCGCACCGGCCGAACGCCTCGGCGACGGCCTCGACTCGTTCATCCACACCGCCATCCTCGCCGGGCCGGCCCTCCCCGCGGCATGGCGGGAGCCGCTCGTCGTGCGCCTGCTGCCGTCGGTCGACCGGGCCGCGCAGGCCCACGCCGAGGCCGACGCGCAGCGGTGGTGTGCCACCCAGGGCTACCCGGTCCCGGAGATCCTCCTGGTGGCCGAGCCCGACGACGTCTTCGGGCGGCCGGCCCAGGTCATGGCCCGGGCGCCCGGGGGCACGGTCCTCGACGCCGTCAAGGCCCGACCGTGGCAGGCGTTCCGCCTCGTCGACCGGCTCGCCGCCCTCCACGTCCAGCTCCACTCCCTCCCGACCGACGGGTGGCCGGGGTCGACGGGCCCGATGGCGCTCGTCGACAAGCGGTTGAGCCTGCCCCGACGAACGGTGGAGGAGGGTGGCCCGGCCGAGCTGGCCGAGGCCCTCGACAGGGTGGCCCCGCTGGTGCCGATCGCGGCCGAGGGCGAGGCTGTCGTCTGCCACGGCGACTTCCACCCCCTCAACGTCGTGGTCGACGGCCCCGACGCCGTGGTCATCGACTGGACCGATGCCGGGCTGGGGCCGCGCGAGGGCGACGTCGCCCGCACCCTGCTGCTCTTCCACGTCGTGGCGGTGGTGGCCGACAGCCGGGTGGAACGGGCGGTGCTGGGCCGGGTCGGCCCGCGGCTGGCCCGGCGCTACGCCCGCACCTACGCCCGCTCCGGGCCCCTCGACGAGCGACGGATGCTGGCGTGGGAGGCGCTCCACGCCGTCCATGGCTGGGCGCAGGTCCACACCCTCCACACCGGCGGTTTCGACGGCGAGACCAGCGCCGATGCCAGCAAGGTCCCGCCCGGGCTGGTCGACTTCCTCCGCGGGCGGGTCGACCGCGCCCTGGCCGCCCTCACCTGACCCGCCGGCGTACGCGACGTGCCTGGCACGTCGCGTACGCCCGCGGCACTTGGTAATCTGACGACCCGTCAGAAACGCGGCCGGAGGCTCCCATGCTCGACCACCTGATCACCGGCGGGACCGTCGTCGACGGCACCGGCGCCCCGGCCCGGCCGGCCGACATCGGGGTGCGGGACGGACGGATCGTCGCCCTCGCCGAGCCGGGGAGCATCACCGAGGAGGCGGCCGACGTCCTCGACGCCACCGGCCTCGTCGTCGTCCCCGGCGTGATCGACCCCCACACCCACTACGACGCCCAGATCTTCTGGGACCCGCACGTGTCGCCGTCGAACGTCCACGGCGTCACCAGCGTCATCAGCGGGAACTGCGGTTTCACCCTGGCGCCGCTCCGGGCCACCGACGCCGCCTACACCCGGGAGATGATGGCCAGCGTCGAGGGCATGTCGGTCGCCGCCCTGGAGCAGGGGGTGCCGTGGGACTGGCACACCTTCGGCGACTACCTCGACCGGCTGGAGGGGAACATCGGCGTCAACGCCGGCTTCCTGGTCGGCCACTGCGCCCTGCGCCGCTACGTGATGGGCGAGGCCGCCGTCGGCAGCGAGGCCAGCCCCGAGCAGCTGGCCGAGATGGAGCGGGTGCTGGCCGAGTCGATCACCGCCGGCGGGCTGGGCTTCTCCACCACCCTCAGCCGCACCCACTCCGACGGCGACGGCCAGCCGGTGGCCTCCCGCTGGGCCACCACCGAGGAGCTGGTCGCCCTGTGCACCGTCGTCGGCCAGCACGAGGGCACGACCCTCGAGGGCATGACCGACGGCTGCCTCGACCGCTTCAGCGACGACGAGATCGACCTGTTCGCCTCGATGTCGGCCGCCGCCCGCCGCCCGCTCAACTGGAACGTGCTCACCATCGACTCCAAGGAGCCGGGCCGCATCCCCCGCCAGCTCAGCGCCGGCGACGTGGCGGCCGAGCGGGGCGGGCGCATCGTCGCCCTCACCCTGCCGGTGCAGGTGCCCATGAACATGAGCTTCCTGACCCACTGCGGGCTGTTCCTGATCCCCGGCTGGGGCGACATCCTCCGCCTCCCGGTGCCGGAGCGGATCGCCAAGCTCCAGGAGCCCGGGACCCAGGCCTTCCTGCAGGAGCGGGCGCAGTCCGACGAGGCCGGGGTGTTCAAGCGGCTGGCCGACTTCGCCAACTACGTCATCGGCGACACCTACTCCGAGGCCAACGAGGGGCTGAAGGGCCGCCGGGTCGCCGACATCGCGGCCGAGCGGGGCTCCGACGACCCCTTCGCCACCCTGGTCGACATCGTGGTGGCCGACGACCTCCGCACCGTGCTGTGGCCCATCCCGCCCGACGGCGACGACGCCTCGTGGGAGCTGCGCCGCCAGACCTGGGCCGACGAGCGGGCGATGCTCGGTGGCTCCGACGCCGGCGCCCACCTCGACCGCATGTGCGGCGCTCCGTTCCCGACCCGGTTCCTGGCCGACACCCTGCGGGGCCGGAAGCTGGTGAGCCTGGAGCGGGCCGTCCAGTTGATGACCCAGGTGCCGGCCGAGCTGTTCGGGCTGCGCGACCGGGGCGTCCTGCGGGAGGGCGCCTTCGCCGACATCTTCGTGTTCGACCCCGAGACCGTCGGGGCCGACCACGCCACCCTCGTCAACGACCTGCCCGGCGACTCGCCCCGCCTCACCGCCGGCGCCCACGGCGTGCGTCGCGTCTACGTCAACGGCACCGTCGCGGTGGAGGACAACGAGGC
>CAYQGF010000116.1:0-9334 GCA_964416885.1 uncultured Iamiaceae bacterium | reverse complement strand
GCCCGCAAGGCCCTGTGGGCGCTCGACACCGGCGAGCCCGAAGCCGCCGCCTTCCCCGCCATCGCCTTCGCCCTCGCGGCCCGGGTGGCCCAGCGGGCCGCGGCGGTCAGCCTCCACGTCCACGGCGGCTACGGCTTCATGGAGGAGTACGACATCCAGCTCCACTTCCGCCGGGCCAAGACCCTGCGGCTGCTCGCCGGCGACCCCCGCGACGACCTCCTCCACGTGGCCGACCGCTGCTTCGGACCGGTGGGCGCCGCCCTGCCCGACGACGAGTCGGTCGTCCTCGGCCCGATCGACCCGGCCCGCCGAGCGGAGCGGGAGCGCCGGGCCGGGCTGGAGTTCCGCCTCCCGCCCGAGGTCGAGCGGTTCCGGTCCGAAGCCCGGGCCTTCCTGGCCGAGCACGTCACCGCCGACGTGGTCGAACGAGCCCACGAGACGGGCACGATCCACGACTGGGGCCTCCACCGGGCCATGGCCGAGGCCGGGTGGATCTCCGCCGGTTGGCCCGTCGAGTGGGGCGGGCAGGGCCGGTCCCCGTTGGAGATGAACGCCCTGACCGAGGAGATGTACCTGGCCGGGGCGCCGGTCGACGGGCTCGGCATCTCCAACCTGGTGGCCCACACCCTGCTGCACGAGGGCACCGAGTGGCAGAAGGCCGAGGTGATCCCCAAGGTCCTCGCCGGCGAGGTGATGACCTGCCTGGGCTACAGCGAGCCCGACGCCGGCAGCGACGTCGCGGCGTGCGCCACCCGGGCGGTACGCGACGGCGACGAGTGGGTGGTCAACGGCCAGAAGATGTTCACCACGCTGGCCCACGAGAGCCAGTACGTCTTCCTCCTCACCCGCACCAACACCGAGGTGGCCAAGCACAAGGGCCTGACGATGTTCCTGGTGCCGATGGACACCCCGGGCATCAGCGTCACGCCGGTCCACACCATGGGCGGCGAGCGCACCAACATCACCTGGTACGACGACGTCCGCGTGTCGGACCGGTACCGGGTCGGCGAGGTCGACGGGGGCTGGAAGGTGATGATGACCGCCCTCGTGTTCGAGCGGAACTCGGCCTGGTACGGCGAGGCGGTCCGGCTGCTGGCCCACGCCCTGCGCTGGGCGCGGGGGTCGGGGCGGATCGACGAGCCGTCGGTGCGGGAGCGGCTGGCGTCGGCGGCGATCGGGAACGAGGTCGCCAACCTGCTCGGGTGGAAGGCGGCCTGGCTGGCCGCCACCGGGGCGCTCCCCGGCGTCGAGGGCACGATGGCCAAGCTGGCCACCACCGAGCACTACCAGCGGGCCGCCGACGACCTGGTCGACATGCTGGGCGCCGACGGCATCCGCCGCCACGGCTCCGCCGACGACGCCCCGGCGCCGGCCGACGGCTGGATCGAGGCCACCTTCCGCCACTGCCAGGTCACCACGATCTACGGCGGCACCAGCGAGGTCCTGCGCGGCATCGTCGCCGAGCGCGGCCTCGGCCTCCCCCGCGCCGGCCGCTGACCCAACATGGTCAGCGCGCCACCCGACCGGTGGCGCGCTGACCACGTTCGTCACAAGTTGGTCAGCGCGCCACCCCATTGGTGGCGCGCTGACCAACTTCGCGGGCCGGGGCAGGGGCCCGGCCCGTGGTCGACGTGCTTCGATAGCGGGATGGTCCGCCGCCTGCTGCTGGTGCTCGACTCGTCGGGCGACGCGGCGACCAGCCTGCTCGACCTCGCTCGGTGGGCGTCGGCCCACCACGACGTCGAGGTCGTGGCGGTCGCCCTCGACGGCGACGGCCCGGCCCACCTCGACGGGATCGCCGGGGTGCGGCGCCCCACCCCCGCGGTCGCCGCCGCCCGCACCGCGGCCGACCTCGCGGGCCGGCCCGGCCTGGCCCGCCGGGCCGAGCGGCTGTGGGCCCGGCGGGTGCTCTCCGACGCGGCCGACTTCGACGTCGTCGTCGCCGGGTCGGCCGCCGCCCTCCTCGCCCTGGACGAGCTGCCGCCCGAGGCGCCACCGGTGGTCGCCGTCCTGCCGCTCCTCGACGAGTCCTGGACCGGCCCCCGCGGCCCCGGCGACCTGCCCGGCCGCCTGGCCGACGTGGCCCTCGTGGTCGTGCCCGCCGCCCCCGTCGCCGACTGGGCGATGCGGCCCCGTCGCGAGGGCGGGCTGGGGCTCGCCCCCGAGCAGGTCGTCCACCACCCCGGCCCCCTCGACCCACCGACCCGGCACCCCCGGCCCGGGCCGGACCGCGCCGCCCTGGTCGTCGGGTGCGGTCGGGTCGGCTGGGGGTCCGGCACCGACCTGTTCCTGGCCGTGGCCGAGGCCGTCGGCCCCGAGGTCGCCGGGCGGGCCGTCCACTGGACCTGGGTCGGTGACGACGATGCCGACGGGACCGGTGCGGACGCCCGGGCCGACCTGGTCGGGCGGGGCCTGGGCGAGCGGGTGCGCATCGTGCCCGACGGCGCGGACCGGGCCGATCGGCTCGCCGCGGCCGACCTCCTCGTCGTGACCAGCCGGGTCGAGCCGTACCCGCTGGCCACGCTCCAGGCCGCGCTGGCCGGCACGCCGGTGGTCGGTTTCCGACCGGGCACCGCCCTGTTGACCGAGGCCGGCCACGACGAGCGACGGGTCGACGACCTCGACGGCGAGGCCCTGGCCGCCCAGGTCGTCGAGCTGCTGGCCGGCCCCGACGCCGGCCGTCTCCTGGCCGGGGACCTGGCCCGCGCCGCGGCCGGGGCCACCACGCCGCTCGCCGCCGACGGCCTCTGGTCCGACATCGCCGCCGCGGTGGCCCGGGCCCGGTCCCAACCTGCTCCCAGCCGCCTCTGAGCCGACCGCTCGGGCCGGTACCCTCGTGCGGTGCCCACCGCATGGTCCCCGTCCGAGCTCCAGGACCTGGCCGATTCGCTCGGCCCCCACTGGTGGCACTCGATCGAGCTCGGTCCGGGCGTCGTCACCTCGGGCACCAAGCCCCTCGACCTGATGCAGAGGGAGCTGGCCGCCCTCCGGCTCCCCGACGACCTCAGCGGCAAGAGCGTGCTCGACATCGGCGCGTGGGACGGCGGGTTCTCCTTCGCCTGCGAGCGTCGGGGCGCCGAGCGGGTGGTGGCCTTCGACCACTACATCTGGTCGATCGACCTCGACGAGAAGGCCGGCTACTCGCACCGCTGCGCGGTCGAGGGCATCGAGCCGCGACCCTTCGAGGAGGTGCCCGAGGTCTGGCGGCCCGACACCCTCCCGGGGAAGCGGGGCTTCGACACGGCCCACCGGGCGCTCGGTTCGAAGGTCGAGGCCGTGGTCGGCGAGCTGGAGACCTACGACCTCGACGCCCTCGGGACCTTCGACATCGTCCTCTACCTCGGCGTGCTGTACCACGTGCTCGACCCCTTCGCCGCCCTCAAGCGGCTGGCCCGGGTGACCCGCGGGCTGGCGGTGATCGAGACCGAGATGGTCCGGGTCGTCGGCCCGCCCGGCCTGGCCGACCACCCGCTGTTCGAGTTCCTGCCCGGCTCGGCCCTCAACGACGACCCCACCAACTACTGGGTGCCCAACGTCGCCGCCCTCACCGGGATGTGCCGGGCGGCCGGGTTCTCGTCGGCCGAGACCTTCGTCGAGGAGGTCCCGGCGCCGACCCCCGGGAGCACCGCGGGCCCGGGCCCGGCCGAGGGGACCGAGGAGGAGGGCTGGCGTCCGGCCGTGCGCCGACAGGCCCGATCGCTGCGCCGGGGCGTGGGCGGGTTCCGGCGGGCCTACCGCGACGAGCCGCCGCCCCCGGTGGAGCCGCAAGGCGGGCTCCAGCGGTTCCGGGCCGTCACCCACGCCCGCACCTGAGGTCGGGGGCGCAGCCGTGATCCGCCGTCGGGCCGTCCTGGCCCTGGCCGGCGACCTGCGGGTGTCCGACGTCAACCGCTCCCTGGTGTCCCTGCTCGACGAGCTGGGGCGCACCGGCGCGGTCGACCCGTCCCGGACGCGGGTCGTCGCCCGCCACGGCGGCGAGCTGGCCGTCGCCGTGGCCCGGGCCGCCGACCTGGGTGCGGTGCGGGTGGTCGGCGACGGTGCCGACCGGGCCGGCCGGGTCGCGGCCCGGCTCCACCCCCGCGCCCGTTCGGCCGGTGAGCGGGCCGGCCTCACCGTCGGTCTGGCCCGCCATCCGGCGCCGCGGCTCGGGGGCCCGCCCGACGTGGTGTGGGCCCACGGCGCCGACGCCCTCGCCCTGGCCGAGGCCCTCCCCCGGCCGGCCCGCCGGGCCCCCCTCGCGGTCCGCCTCACCGAGGGGCCGGTCGGCCTGGCCCGCGCCACCGGCGGCGACCCGGCCGAGCGGCTGGCCCGGGCACGGCTGGTGGTCGCCGGCACCGCCGCCCTCCGCGACCACCTGGTCGACGACCTGGGGCTGGCCCGCGACCGGGTGGTGGTGCACCCGCCCTGGTCCCTCGCCCCGCTCGAGGTCGACGCGTCCGGCCCCGCCCTGCCGGCCGACGACCTGGTCGTGGCCGGCGTCGGACCGGTGGGCTGGACGGCGGGCACCGACCTGTTCCTCGACCTGGTCTCCCGGCTGCCCACCTCGGTCGACGGGCGCCCGGTGGCCGCGGTGTGGGTCGGGCCGGCGGACGACCGGCCCGCCCGGGACCGGGCCGAGGCCGACATCGCGCTGCGGGGCCTGACCGGCCGGGTCCGCCTGGTCCCGGCCGAGACGTGGGCCGAGAGCTGGCCGGCTCCCACCGTCGCGGTGGTCCCGGCGCGGGAGCCACCGCTGCCGTTGGCCGCCCTGGACCTGGCCCGCCGGGGGGTCCCGGTGGTGGGGTCCACGGCATCGGGGCTGGGCGATGTCCTGCCCGCCGACGGCCCCGGCGACGTGCTGGTCCCACCGTTCGACGGCGACGCCCTGGCCACCCTGGTCACCGACCTCCTCGGCGCCCCCGCCGCCCGACGCGCCCTCGCCGCCGACCAGCGGGCCCACGTCACCCGGCACCACCAGGCCGAGGAGCGCATCGCCGCCCTGTGGGCCGACGTCGCCGGTCACCTCGCCCGCGGCTGACGCCGAGGACGCGCTAGAACGCGTTCTCATGTCGAGCGACCTGATCCTGGTGGACCGTCCGGCGGAGCACGTCGGACGGGTGACGCTCAACCGACCCGAGCGGCTGAACGCCCTGTCGATCGAGCTGGTGCTCGCCCTCGACGACGCCCTGGCCGACCTGGCCGCCGAGAACGACACCCGGGTCGTCGTCCTGACCGGCGCCGGCCGGGGCTTCTGCTCCGGGCTCGACCTGGAGGACCACGGCGTGGTCCCCGGCATCGACGGGCTCGCCGTGGGCCGCATCGCCCAGCGCTCGATGCGGGTCTACAGCCAGCTCGTCCCCCGGTTGCGGTCGATGCCGCAGCCCGTGGTCGCCGCGGTCAACGGGCCCGCCTTCGGGGGCGGGATGTGCCTGGCCCTCGGCGCCGACCTCCGCCTGGCCGGCGCGTCCGCCGTCTTCAACGCCACCGGCATCGTCAACGGGCTGACCTCGACCGAGATGGGGGCCTCGTGGCTGCTCCCCCGTCTGGTCGGGGCGGCGTGGTCGAACGACGTGCTGCTGACGGGCCGGCGGGTCGACGCCGCCGAGGCGCTGCGGGCCGGCCTGGTCAGCCGGGTCGTGCCCGACGACGAGCTGGCCGACGAGGCGGTCGCCGTCGCCACCGCCATGTGCGCCCACTCCCCCTATGGGCTGGCCATGACCAAGGACGTGCTGTGGGCCAACCTCGAGGTCGGCTCGCTGGCCGCCGCCATCGAGCTGGAGGACCGCAACCAGCTCATGCTCGGCTTCACCGAGAACCTGCCCGAGGCCATGCGGGCGTTCCGGGCCGGCCGGGCACCCGTCTACACCGACGAGCCGCGGCGGGACCTCTTCTCCTGATGTCCCGACCGTGTCGAAGGGTGTCAGACACCTTTCGACACGGTCGGCCGGAGGGCGTCGGTAGCGTGGCGGCCGTGAGCACGAGAGACGAGGACCGGGTGCACGTCGGGCTGGTGATCTGCGGGACGCCGCCTCCGGCCCTCACCGAGTACGCCGAGGGGTACCTGCCGATGTTCCGGGACCTGCTCGGCCCCCACGGCATCGACCTGGAGGCGCTCGACGCCCGGGCCGGCCGCCTGACGCCCGAGCCCGACCGGTTCGACGGCTACCTGCTCACCGGGTCGGCGTCGTCGGTGTACGAGGACGAGCAGTGGATCCGTGACACCGAGGGGTTCGTCCGGGCCGTGGTCGAGGCCGGCGTCCCGCTCGCCGGCGTGTGCTTCGGGCACCAGCTGATCGCCCAGGCCCTCGGCGGGCGGGTCGAGAAGGCCGCCCCCGGCTGGGGCGCCGGCGTCCACACCTACCGGGTCGAGGCTCCGATCGACGGGACGATCGAGGGCGGCACCATGCGGCTCCAGGCCATGCACCAGGACCAGGTGCTCGACCCGCCGGAGGGGGCGGTGGTGTGGGCCACCTCCGAGCACTGCCCGATCGCCGGCTACACGGTGGGCGACCAGGTGTGGACGGTGCAGGCGCACCCCGAGTTCACCGCCCCCTTCGCCGACGGCATCATCGGCCTCCGGGAGGAGCTGTTCGGCCCCGACCTGGTGACCCGGGCCCGGGCCGACCTGTACGGCCCCACCGACGCCGACCCCGTCGCGGCCGCCATGGCGTCGTTCTTCCGCACCGCCGTCGCCGCCCGGACCGGGGACCGCGCCCGGGCCTGAGCTGGCCCGCCCCGTTCTGGCGCGTCAGCGGGTCGAGAGCAGCGCGCCTGCGCGCCAGAACGGGACGACCCCCGGGCCTGGGCTGGCCCGCCCGCACCGCCGTCGTCGCCCGATACTCGTGCGCCGGGCCGACGGTCGACCTGACATCGTCCGGGCCGTGCCCCGACCACTGCACGAGGGCCAGGCACTCATCGACGAGGACCTGGTCGTCCGGCTGCTCGCCACCCAGCACCCCGACCTGGCCCACCTCCCGCTCACCGAGGTGCGCTCCACCGGCACCGTCAACGCCGTCTACCGGCTGGGCGACGAGCTGTGCGTCCGGCTGCCGCTGCTCGCCTCCGGGGCCACCAGCCTCGACCGGGAGCTGACCTGGCTCCCGTGGCTGGCCGAGCGGTTGCCGGTCGCGGTGCCCGAGCCGGTCACCGTCGGCGCCCCCGACCCGGACCTCGGCTACCCGCACCGGTGGGCCGTGTACCGCTGGCTCGACGGCGACCTGGCCCCGACGGGGTCGACGAGCGACGCCCTGGCCGACGACCTGGTCGCGTTGGTCCTGGCCCTCCGCGACCTCCCCGCCGCCGACGCCCCGGTGACCCGGGGCCGACGGGCCCTCGCCGACCACGATGCCTGGGCCCGCCCCGGGATCGAGCAGCTCGGGCCCGACCGGGCCGGCCCCACCGCCGCCGTCTGGGCCGACGCCCTCGCCGCCGACGGCCCGGCCACGCCCACCTGGGTCCACGGCGACCTGATGCCGGCCAACCTCCTCGTCCGGGACGACCGCCTCGTCGCCGTCCTCGACTGGGGCGAGCCCGGCCTCGGCGACCCGGCTGCCGACCTCTGGTGCGCCTGGTCCGTGCTCGACCGGCCCCGGCGCGAGCGGATGTTCGCCGCCCTCGCCGCGGACGAGGCGACCGTCGCCCGCAGCCGCGGCTGGGTCGTGCGCACCGCCGCTCTCGGCATCCCCTACTACCGGACGTCCAACCCCGGCTTCGCCGCCCTCGCCGACCACGCTCTGGCCCAGGTGCTTTGGGGCGGGGAAAGGGCGAACGGCTAGACAACGCGGGAGAACGCATCCCTGGAGGAGCACCGTGCCCGAAGCCGTCATCGTCTCGACCGCCCGTACCCCGATCGGGCGGGCCATGAAGGGCTCGCTCAAGAACGAGCGGCCCGACGACCTCACCGCCTTCATCGTCGACACGGCGCTGAACCAGGTCCCCGAGCTCGACCGCACCACCGTCGAGGACCTGATCCTCGGCTGTGGCCAGCCCGCCGGCGAGAGCGGCTTCAACATGGCCCGCATCGCCGCCATCCAGGCCGGCATGCCCGACGTCCCCGGCGTCACCATCAACCGCTACTGCTCGTCGTCGCTCCAGGCGATCCGCATGGCCGCCCACGCCATCAAGGCCGGCGAGGGCGACGTCTTCGTGGCCGCCGGCGTCGAGACCGTCAGCCGCTTCCTCAACGGCATGGCCGACGTCGGTGGCGCCAAGAACGCCAAGTACGCCGAGGCCGAGGCCCGCACCGCGGCCCGCCAGGCCGGCGGCCAGGGCGACTGGACCGCCCCCGAGGGCCTGCCCGACGTCTACATCGCCATGGGCGAGACGGCCGAGAACGTGGCCGAGTTCACCGGCACCACCCGCGAGGAGATGGACGAGTTCGCCGCCCTCAGCCAGCAGCGGGCCACCGCCTCGCTGGAGAACGGCTTCTGGGAGGCCGAGATCACCCCCGTCGTCACCACCGACGACGAGGGCAACGAGGTCACCGTCACCCGTGACGACGGCATCCGGGCCGGCACCACCGCCGAGGGCCTGTCCAACCTGAAGCCGGCCTTCCGCCCCGACGGCAAGGTCACCGCCGGCAACGCCTGCCCGCTCAACGACGGCGCCGCCGCCGTGGTCGTCATGAGCGACACCCGGGCCGCCGAGCTGGGCCTCACCCCGCTGGCCCGTGTGGTCGCCTCCGGCGTCACCGGCCTCAACCCCGAGATCATGGGCCTGGGCCCGATCGAGGCCGTCCGCCAGGCCCTGGGCCGGGCCGGCATGACGATCGACGACATCGACCTGGTCGAGATCAACGAGGCGTTCGCCGCCCAGGTGATCCCGTCGGCCAAGGAGCTGGGCATCAGCTGGGACAAGCTGAACGTCAACGGCGGCGCCATCGCCGTCGGCCACCCCTTCGGCATGACCGGCGCCCGCATCGCCACCACCCTGATCCACGGCCTCCAGGACGCCGACAAGACGTTCGGCCTGGAGACCATGTGCGTCGGCGGTGGCCAGGGCATGGCCATGATCTTCGAGCGCCTCAGCTGAGGTAGCCGCTCGACACCTCGCCCGTCACCGAACCGGTGATCGGATTCCCCCTCCCGGCGGGGGATCTGATCACCGGTTCGGTGGTTTTCAGGCGAGGGCGTCGGGGCCGAGCTCAGTGACCGACGTGGTGCCGGTGAGGCCGAGGGCGACGTCGATGTCGGCCCGGAGCCCGTCGAGGACGTGGGTGACCCCGGCCTGGCCCCGGGCGGCGACGGCCCACGCCCAGCCCCGGCCGATCAGGCAGGCCTGAGCACCGAGGGCCATCAGCTTCACCACGTCGAGGCCGGTGCGGACGCCGCCGTCGGCCAGCACCGCCACCTGGTCG
>CAYQGF010000115.1:0-9342 GCA_964416885.1 uncultured Iamiaceae bacterium | reverse complement strand
ACTCCTTGAGGATGTCGTTCTGGATGGTCCCGGAGAGCTGGGCCACCTCGACCCCCTGCTCCTCGCCGGCCACGATGAACGACGCCAGGCAGGGCAGCACCGCCCCGTTCATGGTCATCGAGACCGACATCTTCTCCAGCGGGATGCCGTCGAAGAGGATCTTCATGTCCTCGACCGAGTCGATGGCCACCCCGGCCTTGCCCACGTCGCCCTCGACCCGGGGGTGGTCGGAGTCGTAGCCGCGGTGGGTGGCCAGGTCGAAGGCGACCGAGAGCCCCTTCTGGCCGGCCTTCAGGTTGCGCCGATAGAAGGCGTTGGACTCCTCGGCGGTGGAGAACCCGGCGTACTGGCGGATCGTCCACGGCCGGTTCGAGTACATGGTGGCCCGCACGCCCCGGGTGAAGGGGGCGAAGCCCGGCAGCGTGTCGACGTCGAGGCCCTCGGTGTCGGCCGCGGTGTAGAGAGGCTTGACGTCGATGCCCTCGGGCCGGGTGCGGGTGAGGGTCTCGGGGTCGCGGCCCTTGAGGTCGCTGCTGGCCTTCTCGCGCCAGTCGTCGAGGGTCGGACCGTCGTGGCTCGTCACGCCCGCGAGGTTACGGCCGGCCCCTGTTTCGGCCCCAGCCCGTGGCGGCGCGCGGTCGGTCCTTCCCGAGGTCGTGTCGCTCCGGTGCGGCGTACGGTGCGCGCATGGACGACCGGCTGACGTGGCGACCGATCACCGACGACGACCTCGGCGCCGTGGTCGCGGTGGCCGACGCGGTGAGCGCCGCCGACGGGCTGGAGGAGCGGTTGTCGGTCGAGGAGCTGGTGGAGCAGCTCGACGGGCCCGGCGCCGACCGGGTGACCGACTCCCGGGTCGTCGTCGGCCCCGACGGCCGGGTGCGGGCGTGGGGGCTGGTGGAGACCTTCGGCTCCTCGGACGTGGTCGACCGGGTCCACGTGGGGGGCGGCGTCCACCCGGACCACCGGGGAGCCGGCATCGGGCGGGACCTGCTGGCGTGGCAGGTCGCCCGGGCCGCCGAGGTGCACCGGGCGCACGTCGATGCCGGCCCCGACCGGCCCGGCGTCGCCGAGGCCACCGTCCCCGGGGGCGCCGAGGCCAGCGAGCGGCTCCTGGCCCGGGCCGGGTTCACCGCCGTCCGGTGGTGGGCCTCGCTCGGCCAGCCGCTCACCGACGACCTCCCGCCCGGGGCCGACCGCGACGACGTCGCCATCGTGCCGCTGGTCGAGGTCGACCCCGAGGCGGTCCGTCGGGCCTTCAACGCGGCGTGGGTCGACCACTGGGGTGCCCGCCAGTTCGCCGCCGACCGGTGGGAGGCCGAGATGATGGGCTCGTCGGTCCTCCGGGCCGACCTCAGCCGGGTCGCGGTCGCCGACGGCGAGGTCGTGGCCCTGCTCCTCACCGAGCGCTACCCGCAGGACGACGAGGTCCGGGGCCACGCCGAGGCCTGGGTCGGCACGCTGGGCACGGTGCCGGCGTGGCGGGGGAGGGGGCTGGCCTCGACCCTGGTGCGCCGGGCGTTGCACGACTACCGGGCCGAGGGCCTCGACCACGCCATGATCGGCGTCGACACCGACAGCCCCACGGGGGCCGACGCCCTCTACCGCCGGCTCGGCTTCGTCGAGGAGCGCCGCCTGGCGAGCTGGACGAAGCCGCTGTCGTAGCGGGGCCGCGGGCGGCTCCCGGCCGGGCCCGGGTCAGCGGGGGCCGGCGGCGGGGGCGGCGAGGGCGTCGAGGACGGCCGCGAGGTGGTCGCCGTCGAAGGGCTTCGGCAGGTGGTGCTCCACGCCGAGGGCGCCGAGCGAGAGCGCCCGGTCCCGGGCCAGGTCGGCCGCCACGACCACCACGGGTGTGGGCCGGGTCGCGGGGTCGGCCCGGAGCAGGCGGACCAGGTCCTCGCCGCCGATGTCGGGCAGGTCGAGGTCGACCAGCATGACGACCGGTCGGACGGCGCGCGCCAGCTCCCGGGCGGCCGCGCCCTGCATGGCGGTGACCAGCCGTTCGGGCCGGGACCGGAAGAGCCGCTCGACGGCCTCGAGCGCGGCCCGGTCGTCGTCGACGTAGAGCACGACCGGGCGGGTGTCGTCGAGCGGGGCCGGGTGGGGCGTCGACGCCGCCGGACCGTCGAGCGGCATCCCGTCGAGCAGGAGGCCGTCGGCGGTGTCCGGCGCCGGTTCGTCCACCACGGCATCGAGCTCGACCCAGAACGTCGAGCCCCGGCCCCGTGCGCTGGCGACGCCGATCGTGCCGCCCATGGCCTCGACCATCGCCCGGGTGAGGGCGAGCCCGACGCCGGTGCCCTCGATGTCGGTGGCTCCGGCGCCCAGCCGTTCGAAGGGCTGGAAGAGCCGGTCGAGGTCGGCGGCCGGTATCCCCATCCCGGTGTCGGTCACCGCCAGCCGGGCCCGGGCCGGGTCGACGCGTTCGACGGCGACGGTGATCCTCCGGTCGCCGGCGTTGTACTTCACGGCGTTGGACAGCAGGTTGAGCACCACCTGCTTGGTGCGCTGCCGGTCGGCGACGACCGTCGCGGCCCCGTGGGTCGCGACGGTCACGCCCGCCTGGGCCGCCAGCGGCCGGATCGCCTCGACGCAGTCGGCCACCACGGCCTGGAGCGGGAAGGTCTCGACCGACAGGGAGAGGTGCCCGCTCTCGATCCGGGCGATGTCGAGCACTTCGTTGATCAGGTCGAGGAGGTGGCGCCCGGACCGGACGATCTGGTCGGCCGCGAGCCGCGCGCCGCGGTGGTGGAGCTCAACGAGAAGTGGGCCTGCCCGTCGGTGCGGACGGCTTCGGCCCTGGCCCGGTGCGGCGTCCGCATCACCCTGAGCACCGACGCCCACCACCGGTCCCGGGTCGGGTGCTACGACGGCTACGGGGCCGCCGCGGCCGCCGCCGTCGAGGCGGCCACGACCACGGCTCCGGCCACGACCACGGCTCCGGCCCCGACCTCGGTCCTGGTCTGAGCGCGGCGATGGCCCGCGACGTCCTCCTGTGGGCCCTGGTGGCCGTGGCCATCGGCGGTGCCGCGCCCGTGCTGGTCGGGATCTACCAGTCCCTGCTGGTCGGCCTGCACGCCCGGCGCCACCACCTCGACCGCTGTGGGCCCGACCTGCCCCGGGTGGCGGTGCTGATCCCGGCCTGGAACGAGGGGGCGGTACTGGACACGACGATCGACCAGCTGATGGCGCTCGACTACCCGCCCGAACGGTTGCGGGTGTACGTCGTCGACGATGCCAGCACCGACGAGACCCCCGAGGTGCTGGCGGCCCAGGCCGAGCGCCACCCGGGACGCGTGGTCCACCTCCGGAGGGAGCAGGGCGGCCAGGGCAAGGCCCACACGCTCAACCACGGACTGGCCCTCGTCCTGGACGATCCGTGGATGGAGGCCCTGCTCGTCATGGACGCCGACGTCGTCTACGAGCCCGGCTCGCTGCGCCGGATGGCCCGCCACCTGGCCGACCCCGAGGTCGGCGCCGTGACCGCGTACATCAAGGAGGGCTCGGAGCCGGGCGCCTCCCTCAACCGGTTCGTCGCCTTCGAGTACGTGACCGCCCAGGCCGTGGCCCGGCGGTCGCAGCACGGCGTCGGCGCCATCGCCTGCCTGGCCGGAGGCGCCCAGCTCCACAGCCGGGCCAACCTCGAAGCCCTCGGCGGCCGCATCGACACCAGCACCCTCGCCGAGGACACCATCACCACCTTCGAGACCCAGCTCGCCGGGCGCCGGGTCGTGTTCGAGCCCCACGCCGTGGTGTGGGCCGAGGAGCCGGGCGACGTCACCGGCCTCTGGAAGCAACGACTGCGCTGGGCGCGGGGGAACGTCCAGGTGACGCGCCGCTACCGGGACGTGTGGTTCCGCCCCACCGACGACCACCGGCTCGGGTCGGCCACCTTCGCCGCCTTCTGGTTCGCCACCACGCTCCTGCCGATCGTGATGGTCACGTCGTCGGCCGCGCTCGTCGCCCTGTGGGTGCTGGCCCGGGACCTGTCGACCGCCGCCTTCTCCGCCCTCTGGATCGTCAACGCCCTCGGCTTCGTCTTCACCACCACCCTCGCCCTGCTGATCGACCCGGACACGGCCCGACGGGCGTGGAAGGAGGCCCTGCTGTTCCCCGGGGCCGTGGCGCTCGGCGTCATCCTCCACGCCTGCTTCCCGGCGGTCTTCCGGGCCCTGGCCGGGACGTTGGGCGACCTCACCGGGCTCCACGTCGGCGCGACCGGCGGCTCGATCATCCTGCTCGCCGCCTACCTCTGGGTGTCGCTCTGCATGGTCGCGGCCTGGGGCGTGAAGCGGCTCGACCAGGCCGGCTTCCGGCGCACCGCCAGCGTCCTCGTCTACCTGGTCGGCTACGGGCCGCTGCTCTGCGCCATCACCTTCGCCGCCTACATCGCCGAGGCCCGCGGGGCCGAGCAGCGCTGGGACAAGACGGTCAAGACCGGGAAGGTGGTGGCCCGCACATGAGCCTCTCCGCCGAGAGCCGGGACCTGCTGACGTGGGTCATCGAGCTGGCCCCGCCCCCCGGGCCCGGACCGTCGGTCCCGGTCGTCCGGGGTGGCGTCGCCCGCGACGACCAGGTGGCGCGAGAGCTGGCCGCGGACCGGCGCCAGGAGCACCTGCTGGTCCTGTCGGAGGTGGCCGCCCTCGCCGTCGTCGTGGCGGTCGTCGTGGCCCGGGCGCTCTGGCTCTCCTGAGCGAGCCCCTCCTGAGGGGGCGCTGCGGTCAGGCGAGCCGGGCCGCGACCAGGCGGGCCAGGTCGGCGGCGCGATCCTCGAGGGCGGTGTCGACCGTGACCCAGTAGGCCCGGTCGCCGACCTGGAACACGACGCGCACCGACCCGGCGCCCCGACCCTCGACCCCGGGGTCGGGCGGCTCGACCAGCCGCACCGACGGGAGGTCGAGGGGCCCGGCCTCGACCACGTAGTCGCCGGTCGTCCCGCCGAGCCAGGTGACGAGGTCCCCGGGGAGGGCGGCCGCGGCGACGTGGACGTGCTCGCCGTAGTTGCAGCGGGCGCCGTACAGGGGCACGCCGTTGGCCCGGGTGGTCTGGTCCCGGGTGAACGTGAGCGCCTCCTCGTCGGTCGCCGTCGTCGCCGCGACCTCCGACGCGGCCGGGCACACCCGGGCCGGGTCGCCGATGTCGGCCCAGGCGTCCGCGGCCTCGACGCCCTGGTAGCGGCGGCGGGCCTCGACGTCGGCCACGGCCCGCGCCTGGGCCTGGGCCTCGTCGGCCCGGACGCCGTGGTACACGCTCGTCCCGGCGGCGATGGCGGCGACGAGGCAGGCCGTCCCGAGCACCGCAGCCGCGGCGTCCCGGCCGAGCCGCTTGGCCTCGGCCTTGGCGTGGGACCGGTCCCGCTTCGGGCGAGCGGGCTTGGCGCCCGGCCCGTCGGCCGCGTCCGCCGCGGTCGCCGGCCCGGTGTCCTGCTCGAAGGGGGGCGGGCGCCAGTGCCCGTCGGCCCCGCGGACCCAGCCCGGCCCGGGCGCCTGCTCGTCGCTCACCCCACGAGGACCCACCCCTGGGAGATCGGCCGCGGGCGGGCGAACCTGAGGGGTCAGGCCCGCAGGAGGTCGAGGAGGGCGTCGACGGCGCGCCACACGTCGACGAACCGGGTGTGGAGCGGGGCGCACGCCATCCGGATCGTGTCGGGGGCGCGGAAGTCGACGACGATGCCCTGGGCGAGCAGGGCATCGACCAGGGCCCGGGCGTTGGGGTGGCGGAGGGCCACGTGGGAGCCGCGGGCGGTGCCGGTGCGGGGCGAGGCCACGGTGAGGTCGGGTGCGGGCCGGCCGTCGACGAGGGCCAGCGCCAGGTCGATCTGCCGGCCTGCGGTCGCCGCCAGGGCGTCGGGGCCGGCCTCGGTGGTGAGCGCGGCGCCGCAGTCGACGGCCACCAGCCCGGCGACCGGTGGGGTGCCGACGACCAGTTGCCGGGCGTCGGCGGCCGGGACGTAGGCGTCGGTGAGGGCGAACTGGTCGGCCTGGCCGAACCAGCCGTGGATCGGCTGGTGCAGCCCGGCGTGGCGGGCGGCCCGGTAGGCGAACGCCGGCGCGCCCGGGCCGCCGTTGAGGTACTTGTAGGTGCAGCCCACGGCGAGGTCGGCCCCGACCGCGTCGAGCGCGACCGGCACCGAGCCGACGGCATGGGACAGGTCCCAGAGGACGAGGGTGCCGTGGCGGTGGGCGGCCTCGGTGACGGCGGCCAGGTCGGCCAGGGCGGCGGTGCGGAACCGCACCAGCGACGCGACGACGACCGCCACGTTCCCGTCGGCGCAGGCCTCGTCGACGGTCGCGGCGGTGATCGGCCCGTCGGGCCCGTCGGTGGCGACGACCCGGACCTCCACCCCGGCCCGGGCCGCGGTCCCGGAGACGACGTAGCGGTCGGTGGGGAACTCGTCGTCGGCGATGGCGATCGCGGTGGCGTCCGGCCGGGCCGCCACGGCCAGCTCGACCAGCTTGTGGATCTGGACCGATGTGGAGTCGCCCACGGCCACCTGGCCCGGCGCCGCCCCGACCAGGGCGCCGACCCGGTCGCCCACGGTGGTGGGCAGGTCGAGCCAGTCGTGCCAGCCCTCGACCTTGGTCCCGCCCCACTGCTCCCGCACGAACGCGGCGAGCGCCTCCTCGGTGGCGCGGGGGAGCGGACCGAGCGAGTTGCCCATCAGGTAGGGACGGTCGTCGTCGAGCCCGACGAAGCGGTCCCGGAACCGGGCCAGGGGGTTGGCGGCATCGAGCGCCTCGGCGTCCCCCCGGCCGGGTGCGGGCGGGGTCACCGGCTCACCCCGACCCGTGGGCGTGGTCGCAGAGGTGCTCCTCGCCCTCGCGGACCTGACCGGCGGCGACCCCCTCGAGGGCTGCGAACGGGCCGCACGGGTGGGGCTCGATCCAGACGTGGATCATGGGCGTCGGGTCGAACTTCTGGAGCGGCGGCTGGCACTCGCCGCCGACCGACGTGATCCCGGCGACCCGCGGGTTCTCCCCGCCGGTGAAGCACAGGTCGTCGTGGACGTGCCACTGGGTGAGGGCGCCGCCCAGCTCGGGGACGTCGTCGAGGCTGGTGCCCCTCGGCATCATGAACATCGCCGAGACCAGGCGCCGTCCCCCGTCGGAGGTGTCGTAGACGAGCGACTCGGGGTAGTCGGGGTCCAGGACGCGGCCGTCGTCGATCAGGTCCCAGTTGATCAGGTGCTCGTGGCCGGTGAACCCGTCGCCGATCGACGCCCACCCGGCGGCCTCGGCGGCGGCGGCGTCGGCGAACTGGGGCAGCCGGGCCAAGGTGATGGCGACCATGTTCTCGGCCGCGGCCTGCTGCTGGGGCGTGACGCCCTCGACGCCGCCGAAGTCGAGCGGGAGGGCGGGGTCGTAGGGCTGGGCCGGACGGGCCGCGGCGTGCTCCTCGCCGTCGGCGTGCGCCGCGCCCTCGGCATGGTCGGCCCCGTCGGCGTGGTCGGCTCCGTCGGCGTGGTCGTGGGCCGCGGTCTCGCCGTCGCCGTGGCCGTGCCCGCCGGCGTGTGAGTGCGACCCGGCCGCCACCATGGCGCTGAGCGAGATCCCGGCGACCGCGACCACGGTCAGGCCGCGGAAGGCAGGCGTCCGGAGCCGGGCGGCCAGGCCGGCCGTCGGGGCGGTGAGGCCGGTGGTGAGGAGAGCGGCGCCCGCGCCGGCCAGGGCCAGGGCCGCGAGGAGGGCGGCGGCGCCGTCGGCCCACTGCACGTCCTCGGCCTGGTCGAGGCCGCTGACGAAGCCGATGCCCGTCGTCTTGGCCAGGCCCCACCCGACCAGCGCCGCCCCGGCGACGGCGATGCCGGTCAGGGCGACCGCCCGCCCGCCCCGCAGCAGGGCGACGACGCCCCAGGCCAGCTGGGCCGCCGCCACGAGGGTGAAGGCCCAGACCGCGGCCCGGTGCTCGCTGTGCACGCCGATGGCGGCGGCATGGATCGCCCCGGCGCCGAGCGATGCCAGCCCGGCGCCGATGAGAGGTGTCGTGTCGCGTGTGGCCATGGGCCCTCCTGTCCGGCGCCCCACGCTACGACAACGCGCCACGCTCGGGGGTCGGACCCGGGGGAGGGCCGGTCACCGGAAGTCGGGCGTGCGCTTCTCCAGGAAGGCGGCGATGCCCTCGCGGGCGTCGTCGGTCTGGGTCGCGGCGGCCATGACCTCGACCGCCAGGGTGTAGGCGTCGGCCTGGGGCCGTCCGACCTGGGCGTAGAAGGCCTGCTTGCCCAGGCCCTTCGACTCCCGTCCGCCCCGGGTGGCGCGGGTCAGGAGGTCGGCGACCTCCTCGTCGAGGCGGTCGTCGGGCACGCACCGGTTGACCAGGCCCCACTCGGCCGCGGTGGCGGCGGGGACCACGTCGCCGGTGAGGGCCATCTCCAGCGCATTGGCGCCACCGAGACGAGACAAGCCGTTGAAGATCAGGGAGCCGAGTCCCGGACCGAGCACGTAGGCAACGATGGCGGCGACGCCGACAATCATCTGTGTCGAGACGCGGATTCCGGTGAGGATCACCGGCCAGGCCATCGGCAACTCGACGGTGAGAAGAATCCGCCAGCGCGGCAGTCCGATACCGCGGGCAGCCTCGATCAGACTCGCCGGCACCGAGCGGAGACCGACGATCGCATTCCCGATCACCGGCATTGCGGCGAAGAAGGCAAGCATCGCGAACGAAGGAGCGACGCCCAGCCCCAGTGGAATGATCAGCAGCGCCAGCAGCGCCAGCGACGGGATGGTCAGGGCCACGCGGCTGGAGGTCATCGTCAATGCCGCCGCGACGGGGAGTCGGTACACCGCCATTGCGATTGCGATCGCGATGAGCGTTCCGACAAGGACGGTCTGGAAACTCAGCGACGCATGCTGAAAGGTGAGAAATCCGAGGGTGGCGCCCCGACCCTGCACGTACTGCCAGAGGTTCATCGCCGTCGACCTCTGCGCCGCGTGCGCCGACCATTGGCCGGGACCCGATGCTCACTCATAGGCTTGCGCTCCCTCCGCCCGTCGAACGCGCTTGGTCAAGCGACATTCGTCCGCCTTCGGCACTTTGACCGTACCTAGGGCAACCAGGACCACAACTCGCCCCAGGTCAGTCCGCGTGTCGGTCACCGACGCACGGGCATTCCTGACCCCGGCACGCCCGGCCTCGGCACACTCTCGGCACAGTAGGAGGTGCAAAGAAAGCGGTAGGCCAGAGGAAATCTCTCTGGCCTACCGCTTCTCTGTGCGCGCAATAGGGATTGAACCTATGACCGCTGGTGTGTAAAACCAGTGCTCTACCGCTGAGCTATTCGCGCGGGGCGGGCGCTCGCGCGCCGACTCACTGAAAGATACCGGTCTACGCGGCGGGTCC
>CAYQGF010000114.1:0-9366 GCA_964416885.1 uncultured Iamiaceae bacterium | reverse complement strand
CACCCGGGACCTCGACGCGGAGCTTGACCTTGTTGCCCTCGGCGGGCTCGACGGTGGACTGCATGAGGGCGACCACTGTACCGGCAGGCCGCGGGAGCCAGAGGATCCGAAGCGGGCCAGGTGGCATGGTGGGAGCGTGCTCCTGGCCGACCTGTCCCCCGCCCTCGGGCCGCTCCTCGTCGCCGCCTGGCTCCTCGCCTTCGCCGGGTTCGAGAAGCTGGAGCGCCCGGCCCCGACCGCGCTGGCGCTCGCCCGGGCCGGGCTGCGGGTGCCGGACTGGACGGTGCGGGGCCTCGGCGCGGTCGAGGTGGCCCTGGCCGTCGTCGCCGGTGCCCTCGGCGGACCGGCCGGCTGGGCCGTGGCCGGGCTCTACCTCGGCTTCGCCGCCTTCACCACCCGGCAGGTGCTCCAGGTCCGGGCCACCGGCGAGGCGGCCGACTGCGGCTGCTTCGGCGAGACCGCCGCGCCGGTCGGGTGGTCGCACGTGGTGGTGAACGTGGCCCTGGCCGCGGCGGCCGCCCTGGCCGGCGTCGTCGGGGCCGACGGCATCGGCGGCATCGACGGCGCGGCCGTCGCCACCGGGGCGACGGTGCTCCTCGCCCTGGTCGCGGCCACCGGCGTCCGCGCCCTCCTCACCGACCTCCCCGCCGTCCGCGCCCTCGGCCGCGCCGTCCCCTCCGATGCCTGATCCGTTCTGACCGGCGAGAGGGCCGGAAACGCGCTCGTCCTCGGTCAGAACGGCACCGGACGGCTTGCGCCCCCGTTCTGACCGAGGGATGGGCTGAGAACACGCCCCTGCTCGGTCAGAACCGAGCGGGCGGTCCGCGGGACGCCTGATCGCCTGACCGCGGATCACGTAGGGTCGAGGCGTCGTGTCCCTGGAGCCCGCCCCCTGATGGCCGCCGTCGTCACCGTCCTCGCGATCGCCGTCGCCGTCCTCACCTTCCTGGTGCTGGGCCTGCTCCGCAGCCACGCCGACATCCTTCGCCGCCTCCACGACCTCGACGGTGGGCTCGAGGGCGGCACCCCCGCCTCGGGCCGCCCGGCCGCCCCCCGCACCGTGTCCCGCGAGGAGGTGAACACCTTCCCCGGCATCCAGGCCCCGCCCGAACGGGAGGGCTTCACCGACACGCGCGACCTCGTCGGCCTCGGGTTCGACGACGACGCGGTGTCGATCCGGGTCACCGAGGTCGAGCACCGGACGCTCGTCGCCTTCCTGTCCAGCTCCTGCCTGACCTGCCAACGGTTCTGGGACGCGTTCCGCAAGCCCCACAAGCTGGGCCTGCCCCGCGACGTCCGGCCCGTGATCGTCACCAAGGGGCCCGAGCAGGAGAGCCCTGCCGCCATCGCCCGGGTCGCCCCCAAGGACGTCCCGGTCGTGATGACGAGCGAGGCCTGGGCCGCCTACGACGTACCCGGCTCGCCCTACTTCGTCCTGGTCGACGGGCGCTCCGGCACCGTCCAGGGCGAGGGCACCGGCATCGACTGGGACCAGGTGAAGGGCCTGCTCACCCAGGTGCAGGACGACACGGCCTACGCGGCCGACCTCGCCTCCCGCCGGGTGGCCAAGTACCGGGCCGACGACGAGCGCGAGCGCCGGGTCGACGACGAGCTGATGGCGGCGGGCATCGCCCCGGGCGACCCGAGCCTCTACGGCGACGACCCTCGCCGCGACGACCCACGCCCCCCTGACCGGTCCCCCGAGGAGGACACCGCATGAGGATCGAGGCCCACGGCATCCGGGCCGAGCTGCCCAGCGGCTGGGAGGGGCGGATCACCCGCCGCCAACCCGGCTCCCTGACCGGCCGGCGAGGCGCGGCCGTCGCCCCCGACGGCACCCCCAGCGCAGCCGACGACGGCACCACCACCCTCCTCGGCGAGGACACCGCGCCCATCCTCCACATGGGCAACTTCGCCCTCCCCGAGGACCGGGGCGACTTCGGCTCCGGCGCCGTCGACCTGATGGGCCAGGGCCATCTGCTCGTCGTCCTCGTCGAGTACGGCGCCGACAGCGTCGACACCGCGCTGTTCACCCCGGTCTCCTCCATGCCCCGCCTCACCAGTCGGATGTTCTCGGCCCAGGGCCTCCAGCGGGTCCAACGGGGCCAGGCCGGCGCCCAGCGCTTCTTCACCCTCAACGGTCGGGCCTTCTGCCTCTACGCCGTCGTCGGCGACCAGCGCGACGTCGGCGCCATGGCCCCCACCGTCAACGACGTCACCCGCCAGATCGAGGTCACCCCCCGATGAGCCTCACATCGCAGGACACACCGACCGTCTCGCCGGACGATGCTCCTCGGCAGGGCCTCGGAGAAGGAACCGCACCGTCTCCCCCGCTCTTGTCGCCTCCTTCGTCGGCGGCGGGGCCGCTCGGGCCCCCGCCTCGCCTGGCGGCTCGGCTCGGGGACACCCTCCGGCGCCGCAACCGACCGGCGGCCTCGCCGCTCCCGGCCGGGGCGCCCGCGCCGACGGTGGCCGAACGGGTCGTCGCCCGCACCGCCGGGTTCCTGTCGGCCGGACAGACCCGCCGCAAGTTCCTGGCCAAGACGGCGGTCGTCGGCTCGGCGTTGGCCGTCAACCCCTTCGACTTCCTCCTCAAGCCCGGCACCGCCTACGGCGCCGTCTGCGGGACGTGCAGCGACGGCTGGACCGCCTTCTGCTGCACCATCAACAACGGCAGCAACTCGTGCCCGCCCCACACCTTCGTCGCCGGCTGGTGGAAGGCCGACGGCTCGGCCTACTGCTCGGGCGGGCCCCGCTACATCATCGACTGCAACGCCACCTGCCCCACCCAGTGCACCTGCCGGTGCGCGGGCGCGGCCTGCGACGGGCGCCGCACCTGCTGCAACCAGTTCCGGTACGGCCAGTGCAACCAGCAGATCAGCTGCTACGGGCCGGTCGCCTGCCGGGTGGCGATCTGCACCACGCCGTGGAGCTACGACCCGGCGTGCTCGACCCACACGCTCACCGACAACCGCACCGCGGACCACGGCGCGGCCTGCCTGACCGACGCCTCGACGCCGATCTCCCGCAAGTACCAGGCGCTCGGGGGCGCGGGCGGCTTCCTCGGACGGGAGACGCAGAGCGAACGGGCCACGCCGAACGGCGCCGGGCGCTTCGCCGTCTACCAGGGCGGCCGGATCTACGACAGCCCCGCCACCGACCCGCAGGAGGTCCACGGCTCGATCCTCGACCTGTGGCTGGGCGCCGGCGGCCACGGCAGCGCCTACGGGTTCCCGACCACCGACGTGTCGAGCACCTCGAACGGCATCCGCTTCAGCCGGTTCCAGCGGGGTGCGATCTACCGGTTCAGCAACGGCGCGACCTACGGGGTCGCCGAGCCCTTCTACTCCGTGTACCAGCAGTTCGACGGCCTCTCGTCGAGCGGGCGGCTCGGCTACCCGACCTCCAACGCCACGCGCAGCGGCGACCAGCGCGCCATCTACATCAACTTCCAGCGGGGCCGGATCTACCAGCGCAGCCAGGTCACGGTCGCCATCCACGGTGCCCTGTTCGACAAGCACGAGGAGCTGGGCGGGATCTACGGCCCGCTCGGCCACCTCCAGACCAGCGTCGCCACCCTGGCCGACGGACGGGGCCGGGCCGCCATCTTCGAGCACGGCGGCGTCATCTACTCCACCGGGACGACGGGAGCCCACGCCGTCTGGGGCGAGGTGCTCCAGGCCTACCTGGCCTACGGCGGGCCGACCTCGCGCCTCGGCTACCCGACCTCCGACCGGGTCGCGGTCGGCGACGGCCGGGGCACGACCTTCACCGCCGAGCGGGGCCGGGTCTACGCCACCTCCACCACCGGAGCCCGGGTCGTCCCCGAGCCGATCCTGACGGCCTACCTCGCCGCCGGTGGCCCGGCCGGCAGCTACGGCTACCCGACCGGCAACCCCGAGCGCCTGCCCGGCGACGGGGCCCGCCAGACCTTCGAGGGCGGCACGATCACCGCGGCCTCGCCCAACATCCCCTTCGTGAAGGCGGCCTACCAGGACTTCCTCGGCCGGGCGCCCTCCGCCGCAGAGCTCGACCGGGCGGCGACCGCGATCGGCGGCGGCACCCCTCGGTCGACGGTCCTGCGCGACCTGTCGGGCTCGACCGAGTACGTCTCGACGATCGTCCAGCGCTTCTACCAGGACACCCTGGGCCGCACCGGCGGCCCCTCGGAGGTGAGCTACTGGGTCACCGAGATCCGCTCCGGACGCCGCAACGTCGCCCAGGTGGCGGCCAGCTTCTACGCCAGCCCGGAGTACTACAACGGCATCGGCGGCGGGACCCTCGACTCGTGGGTGGCCGACCTCTACCAGAAGCTGCTCCACCGCTCGGCCCCGGCCGGCGACATCGCCTACTGGGTCGGCGAGGCCCGGGCCAAGGGGCGCACCAACGTGGCGCTGCGCTTCTTCCAGACGCCGGAGTCGCGGACGACCCGGGTGCAGCGCCTGTACCAGGACCTGCTCGGCCGCTCCGCCAGCTCGACCGATGCCGCATACTGGTCGAGCCGGGTCCTCACCCAGGGCGACCTGGCCCTGGCCACGAGCCTGGCCGCCTCACCCGAGTACTTCAACCGGGCCGGGGCCCGTTACCCGAGCTAGGTTCGACACCCCTGCGGGTGTAGCTCAGTGGTAGAGCCCCAGTCTTCCAAACTGGCTACGCGGGTTCGATTCCCGTCACCCGCTCCGCACCGTCGCTGACGGGCCTGGCTCAGGGCCCCGTCAGCGGCGGGTCGTACAAGGTGGGGGCGGCGAG
Organism: uncultured Iamiaceae bacterium; assembly: GCA_964416885.1. Taxonomy (GTDB): domain Bacteria; phylum Actinomycetota; class Acidimicrobiia; order Acidimicrobiales; family Iamiaceae; genus Iamia. Next base: position 4,617 of record CAYQGF010000114.1, on the reverse strand, counting down.
CACGTCGGGGTCGGTGGCGGCCGGCAGGGCGGCCCGCCACGTCGCGGTGTCGACCTCGTGGAGCCCGGCGGCCAGGTCGGCGACGTCCTCGGCCGAGGTGGCCTGGCCGTTCACCGACGTGCCCCCGACCAGTACCTCCGGCGAGGCCCCGGTGCGCAGCACGAACGGCGCCTGGCCGTCGTTGCCCGTGACCACGAGGGCGGCACCGTCGACCACGACCTCGGAGCCGGCGAACAGCATGAGGATGTGCTGGCCGGCGGGGACGACCTGGTAGTCGACGGTCGCGCCATCGGCGTCCCGACGGGCGGTGACGATCACCATCGTCTCGAAGGTGCCCTCCTTGGTCAGGAGACCGCCCCGGACGAAGCCGTCGGGCACCGGCAGCCGGTCGACGTCGACCGGGTCGTCCGCCTCGACCATGTCGGCCCACGCGTCGAGCACGGCTGCCGCCTCGTCCATCGTCACGCCCTGGGCCGCCGCCGCGACGGTCCGGTCGCCGACGACGACCCGCATGACGTCGATCCCGTCGGAGCGGTCCCAGCCGTCGGCCGCGCCGTCCCGACCGCCGACGTCGACGGGCGCCCAGGACGGGTCGACCTCGTCGTCCGAGCCCGGCGCCGCCAGCTCGTAGGCGACGATGGCCGCCGGGCCGTCACCGGGCCGGGCCGCGACCCACGTGGTGCACGGGCAGTCGCCGCCCTCCCCGACGTCGAGGTAGTCGGTCTCGACGGCGATGACCGTCCAACCGTCGTCGGGGAGGAACCAGCCGGTGGCCCCGCCCGGGCCCGGCCGGGGGCCCACGACCGCCGGGTCGTCGACCGGCCCCACCTCGACCGCACCGTCGCGTCCGCCCCGGCCGGCCAGGGCCACCACCGCGCCGACCACCACCACGGCCACCGCGGCGGCGAGCAGCACCCGGGGCCACCGCGGCGACCGGCGACCACCCCCGCCGTCGAGGTCGAGCGGGACGATCTCGGCCGCGGGCGGCGCCCCGAGCGGGCCCAGCCCGGCCAGCAGGTCGTCCCGGCGGTCGGGCGTCGGGGTGGCCGCGGCGACCGCGGCCAGGACGCGGGCCAGGCGGTCGGCCCCGGGCTCGGGACGCTCGTCGGTCACGGCGTCACCTCCTCGGACAGGGCGGCCAGGCCGCGGTGGATGTCGCTCTTGACCGTGCCGACCGGGCGGCCGAGGACCTCGGCGATGGCCGGCACGGTCATGTCCTCGCCGAAGCGCAGGACGAGGGCGTGACGCTGGGCCTCGGGCAGCCGGCGCACCATGGCCCACACCTCCTCGACCTCGGGGTCGAGCACGACCGGGGGCGGGGGCTGGCGATCGCGCCACCGGCGCTCGACCTGGCCCCGGCGATGGTGCGAACGGCAGCCGTTCACCACCGCCGTCCGCAGGTACGCCCTCGGCTCACGGATCGGCGCCTCCACCGCCACGACCCGGAGGAAGGCCTCCTGGACCACGTCCTCGGCGGTGGCGACCGACCCCGTCAGCAGGTGGGCCAGGCGCACCAGGTCGTCCCAGGCCTCGTCGTAGAGGGCGAGCAGGCGCGCCCCCTCGTCCGAGGCCCAGACGTCCCCTCGGCCCGCCATGCGTCGCACCATGCCACCCCGACGCCCACCGCGGCACGGAACGTTGCACCCGGCGCCCGGGCCGGGCCGGGGCTCAGCCGGCGCCGACGGCGTCAGGCCGAAGCGGTCCCGTCGCCGTCGCCCCGGTCGGCCCAGAGCCGCCGGAACGGCGCGATCCAGGTGTCGATGACCTCCAGGCCCTCGGTGTCGACGGCGTACAGCCGACGGTTGTGCGCGACCCTGACCGTGGCGAAGCCGTTGTCCCGCAGCACCTTGAGGTGCTGGGACACCGCCGGCTGCGAGATGCCGAGCTCGTCCCGGACCACGTTGGTGAGGTCACCCGCGGTCCGCTCCCCCTCGCTCAGCAACTCCAGGATGCGCCGCCGGGCCGGAACGGCCACCACATCGAACGCCTGCATCAGGTTCTCCTCCTCCTCCTCGGCCTCACGATCGCTCGGCCGCCGAGGCCCTTCTACAAGGCGAGGATGGTGCCCGCAAGGGTCAAGTCGAGCGGACCAGCCACTTGTGACCCTTGTCGAGACGGGTGCGGAGCTGGGCGGAGGTGGCCTCGGTGACCCGGCTGACGCCGGCCAGCCGGTTCAGCTCCTGGTTGACCTGGGCGTGGCTGAGGCCGGTGGTGCGCACGAGGTCGCGGGCCAGCTCGGCGTTGAGGTCCCGGAGGCGCTTCTTGTCCTCCTTGCGGGTGAGGGGCCGCCCGTCGGGGCCGACCGGGTCACCCGCCGCGCCGACCAGGGGCGGCGGCGGGGCCAGCTCCAGCTCGTAGCCGGGGCCGTCGTCATCGTCGTCGTCGAGGCCCTCGTCGTCGGCGCCCCCGTCGGGGACGTCGGAGCCGGTGGCCACCGCGGAGATCACCGCGAAGAGCGACATCTGCTCCTCCGCCGGCACCTCGTCGGGGGCAGTCTCGTCCAGCCCCTCCAGCGGCGTCTCCCGCTCCCGCTTCTGGAGCGAGTGGCGACGTTGCTCGGCGATCCCGTGGGCCAACCGCCGGAGACGGGGGTCGTCGGGGATGAACAGCCACGCCCGCTGCTGGGGGACACCGCGGGTCCAGCGCACCAGGCGTCCGACCGCCTGCCGGAAGAACAGCTCGGTCGACGTCGTCGTGGCGTAGACGCCGACGCGCAGGCGCGGGATGTCGACGCCCTCGGACACCATGCGCACCGCGACCAGCCAGGGCTCGTGGCCGGTCGCGAAGAGGGCGATGCGGCTCGACGCCCGGGGGTCGTCGGAGGTGACCACGGTGGCCCGGGTGCCGAACCGGTCGCGCAGCAGCTCGGCGATGCCCCGGGCGTGGTCCTGGTCGGTGGCGATCACCAGGCCACCGGCGTCGGGCTGGGTCCGGCGGACCTCCATCAGCCGGGCGTGGGCGTCCCGCAGCACCGCCGGCAACCACTCCCCCTCCAACGACAGCGCGGTGCGGAGCCGCTGGCTCGACCGGGCCGCGTCGAGGGCGTCGTCGAAGCTGGCCGACATCTCGGTGCCGTCGGGGGCCGACCACTCCATCTCGCCCCCCGTGCGGGGGAAGTAGACCGGCCGGACGACCCGCCGATCGTGGAGGGCGTCGCCGTAGCCGTACTCGTAGTCGGGGCGGGCCTCGTCGAGGTGGTACTCGACGAAGGGGATGGCCCGGGTGTCGGAGCGGAAGGGCGTGCCCGACAGGGAGAGGCGGCGGTCCGCCGGCGTGAAGGCCAGGCGGACGGCGTCGCCCCACGCCCGGTCGTCGGCGGCATGGTGGACCTCGTCGAGGACGACGAAGGCACCGTCGCTCAGCGGGCGGAGGGCGGCGGCGCTGGTGGCGACCTGTTGGTAGGTGGTGACGATGCCGTGCATGTCCCCGGCCAGGGCGCCGTCCGCCGCGGACCACGACGGGTCGAGGTGCAGGGCGAAGCGGGCCGCGGCCTGGGCCCACTGCTGCTTGAGGTGGGCCGTCGGGGCCACCACGACCAGCCGACCGGGCTTCTCGGCCAGCCGGTGACGGGCCGCGGTGAGGGCGAAGGTCGTCTTGCCGGCGCCGGGGGTGGCGACGGCGAGGAAGTCGGGCCGCTCGGCCGCCAGGAAGCGGTCGAGGGCGGCCTTCTGCCAGGGTCGGAGTCGGATCGAGCGCGTCATCGGGGGACCGTCGAGCCTGCCAGCCGTCGCGCCCGCCCCGGAAACGCGCCCGACGATCGGCAACTGGGCTACGGTCCGCCCGCTCCCCACCCCCTCTCCCCCCACTCCGGAGGACCCCGTGCAGCACGAGACCGCCCGCATCGACATCGCCAAGCCCGCCGCCGAGGTCTGGGCCCTGGTCGGCGAGTTCGGCGGGCTCGACACCTGGATGGCCGGGGTCGACTCCTGCACCGTCGAGGGCGACATCCGCACCATCTCCACCATGGGGATGACCCTCACCGAGCAGCTGACGGCCCGCGACGCCGAGGGCCGGTCGATCAGCTACTCGATCGTCGGCGAGGGCGCCCCGGTCACGGCCCATGAGGCCACCATCACCGTCCACGAGGCCGGCGACGGCAGCGAGGTCACCTGGGACGTCGGCGTCGAGCCCGACGAGGCCGTCGCCCTGTTCAAGGACATCTACCAGGGCGCCCTCGGCCAGTTGAAGGCCACCCTCGAGGGCTGACCCCCGCCCGGGGGCACCGCCCTTCCACGACGCTGGCGCCCCCGGTTGGATTCGAACCAACGACCGTCGGATTAGAAGTCCGATGCTCTATCCAGCTGAGCTACGGAGGCAGCGCGGGGGAGGCTAGCCCCGGAGCGTTCGAACCTCGGGTGAGATGGGCCCGTGGTCCCGAACATGCGGCCGATGCGAGCGGTCTTGCTCGACACCTGCCGCAGGTATGGCGTCTGGGGCGGATGCTGACGACCCCGGGCTCCCGCTAGGCGGGGGCGGAACGGCGGGCCCGGCGGAGGGCGCGGAGGGCCTCTTGGGCAAGGAGCACGAGGAAGAACTGGGCCACGGCCACGCCGGCGATCGTCGCCCCGCCGGCGGTGCCCTCGTGGAACGAGGTGGCCAGCCCGATCACCACGCTGG
>CAYQGF010000113.1:0-9429 GCA_964416885.1 uncultured Iamiaceae bacterium | reverse complement strand
CGTGGTCGATGCGCAGGACCTGGCGGAGGTGACGGCGGCGCATCGGCGTCACCACCACGGGCTGGGGCGAGGGGGCGGGGCCCATCTCGGCCGGGACCGCAGCCATCAGCTCCCGCCCTCGGACCGGTCGTCGCGGGGCCCGGGCACGCCAGCCCGGGTGGCCCACGAGATCTCGGCGTCGGGCTTGCGGAGGTAGGTGGGCGTCACCTCCCACGGCTGCACCCACTCCTCCCGCAGGGCGAGGTGGTGGGCCAGCAGCACCAGGTCGCGTGCGGACGGGGCCGCCAGCCCGTGGGTCACGACCTCGGCCCGCACCAGCGAGCGGAACACCTCCCGGTGCCGGATGGCGCCGTCGCCGACGACGAGGAGGTCGTCGCTCTGGGCCTGGAGCTCGGCCCGCAGGTCGTCGGGGGTGCTGACCCGGGGCTCGGTCACCCGTTGCACACCACCGGGCACCGGCCGGTACAGGGCCGAGAACAGCTCGCCCCGACGGGCGTCGATCACCGCCGCGACCATCCGGTCGGTGAAGCGGGCCGGGAAGGCGAGCAGGTCGAGGCTGGAGATGGGGATGACCGGCACCCGCAGGGCCTGGGCCATCGCCTTGGCGGTGGCGACGCCGACCCGCAGCCCGGTGAAGAGGCCGGGGCCGATGTCGACGGCGACGGCGCCGATCTCGGTCAGCTCGATGCGGGCCTGCCGGCAGACGAACTCGATCGACGGCGTCAGCGACTCGGCGTGCCGCCGGCTGCGGGCCGAGTGGGCCGAGGCGAGCACGCCCTCGTGGCCCCCGACCGCGCAGCCGACCTGTGCCGTGGCCGACTCGATCCCCAGGATCAGCACCAGGACCACCCCGCAGCGCTCACGAGTCCACCATCCACGGAGCCAGCGTGGCGCGCAAGCCGTCGGCCCGGGCGGCCCAACGGGCGCCGACGGGACGGAGGTGCCAGGTGCGCTCGTCGTCGCTGTCGTCGGCGAAGGCGATGCGGACCTCGAGGAAGTCGGCCGGCAGCACCGGCACGATGGCGTCGCCCCACTCGATCACGACGACGGCGTTGTCGTCGACCATCTCGGACAGCCCGACGTCGAGCGCCTCGTGCAGGTGCTCGAGCCGGTACACGTCGAGGTGGTGGACCCGCAACGACCCGCCCTCGTAGGTCTGGGCGATGGTGAAGGTCGGGCTGGTGATCCGCTCGGTGATCCCGAGCGCCGCCCCGAGGCCCTGGGTGAAGGCGGTCTTGCCGGCGCCCATCTCGCCCGACAGCAGCACGACGTCGCCCGGCCGCAGGAGCGCGGCGAGGGCGCCAGCCAGGGCGCGGGTGTCGTCGGCGGAGGTGGTGCGGGCCAGCACGGTCCAGGGGTCTCGGGCAGGGGGTGGAGCCGCCAGCGAGCGTACGACACGCACGGTTCGACCCTGCGTGTCGACCGAACATGACGGTTCTGTGACAGGAACGGCGGGGAGGGCGTCGAACCCCGCCGAACATGATCCCCCGATCCTCCCGTTCCCGCATCCTGGCCGCCGTGGCCGGACTCGCCCTCGGCCTGGCCGCCCTGGTCGGACCGGCAACCCCGGTCGGCGCCTACGCCCCGGCCGACCAGGCCACCATCCACCCCGGCGTCCAGATGTTCACCGACGGCGCCCAGTGCACGGCGAACTTCGTCTACGCCGACAGCACCGCCACCTACATCGGCTACGCCGCCCACTGCGCCGGCCTGGGCGAGGCCACCGACACCAACGGCTGCGAGGCCGGCACCCTGCCGGTGGGCACGCCGGTCGAGATCGACGGCGCCAGCCAGCCCGGCACGCTCGCCTACAGCTCGTGGGCGACGATGCAGGCCGTCGGCGAGACCGACCCGGACGCCTGCGCCTACAACGACCTGGCCCTGGTGCGCATCCATCCCTCCGACGTGGCCAAGGTCAACCCGTCGATCCCCCACTGGGGCGGCCCGACCGGCCTCAACACGACCGGTGTGAGCGCTGGCGCCCGGGTCTTCAGCTACGGCAACTCCAGCCTGCGCCAGGGCATCACCCTGCTCAGCCCCAAGACCGGCCTCAGCCTGGGCACCACCGGCAACGGCTGGACCCACCCCGTCTACACCGTCACCCCCGGCATCCCCGGCGACTCCGGCAGCCCCTTCCTCGACGGCGAGGGCCGGGCGCTCGGCGTGCTCAGCACCCTGTCGATCGCCCCGATCCCGCTGAGCAACAACGTCTCGGACCTCGGCCGGGCCCTCGACTACATGCACGCCCACAGCTCGGTCGGCGCCCAGCTGGTCCTCGGCGACCTCGCCTTCAACCCGAACCAGCTCCCCCTCGGCACCGGCGGCGGCCTGGGCCTCGGCCTCGGCCGCTGACCCGCCGGTTCCTCCCGCCCACTCGAACGTGTGGCAGTTCGCAGCGGTCTGGCCTGCGAACTGCCGCACGTTCGTGGTTCTCGGGCGGGATCAGGCGGGAGGCCGCCTCGGCGAGGGGGCCGGGTCAGTCGCCGGCGGTCGAACGCACGGCGCGCTCGACGGCGGCGACGGCGAGCAGCCGGACCTGGTCGAGCGGCGCGTCGACCGCACCGGTGGCGCAGGCGACCAGGGCGTCGCCGTCGAAGCGGGTGTGGGCCGGGACCAGGCTGCGGGCCAGGCCGTCGTGGCCGCCCTGCGCCACCAGCAGGCAGCCGACCTTGTCGAGCCGGGCGTTGGTGGCGACCAGCCCGATGGTCGTGTTGGTGATCGGCGGCGGCACGGCCCCGGCGACCTCGGCCGCCACCGCCTCGATGCCGTCGAGGCCCCGGCCGTCGCCGTCGACGTCCCCGTAGGCGTTGACGACGACCAGGGCAGCCACGACCAGGTCGCCGGCTCGCACCGTGGCCCCGCCCAGCCCGGCGGCGACGGCATGGTCGCGGCCCCGCCACTTCCCCGTCGTGGCCCCGGTGCCGGCGCCGACCGGGCCGTGGGCGACCGGCCCACCGGACGCGGCCTCGCACGCGGCCCGGCCCTCGACCGGCCCGGGGCGGACGTCGGCCCGGCCCACGGCGAGGTCGAACACGCCGAGGGCGGGGACGATCGGCACCGGCCCGGCCGGGGTCGACACGCCCCGGCCCCGCTCCTCCAGCCAGTGCATCACTCCGTCGGCCGCGGCCAGCCCGAACGCCGACCCGCCGGTGAGCAGCACGGCGTCGATGCGGTCGACGGTCCGCTCCGGGGCCAGCAGGTCGAGCTCCCGGCTGGCCGGAGCGCCGCCGCGCACCTCGGCCGACGCGGTCGTCCCCTCGGGCAGCAGCACCACCGTGCACCCGGTCCGCGCCTCAGCGTCCGTCCAGTGCCCGACAAGCACCCCCGGCACGTCCGTGATCACGCCCCCGTTCCTAGCAGGGCCCGTTCTGGGAGTGGATGTGGTCGCCGGGGCAGCCGGTTCTGCTCCCAGTTCGGGACCGCGGCCGGTGGTCAGGCCGGGGTGTCCAGGGCGACGGGGACGTCGTCGGGGGGCTTGCCGGCGGCCACCGCTTCGAGGGCAACGTCGTAGGCCGGGGCCAGCGTGGCCCAGTCGAAGCGGTCCATGGTCGTCGCCAGCCCGTCGACGGCCCGACGCGCCGCACCGACGTCCTCCAGCACGGCGCGCAGCCGGCGGACCATGTCGCCGTAGGCGTCGTAGAGGACGGCATCGTGGAACCGCTCGGGGACGACCTCGGGGTACGACAGGGCCCGGGGCAGCAGCGGCACGGCCCCGGCGGCCATGGCCTCGACCATGGCGACACCGAAGAACTCGTGCACCGCGGTGGACACGACGACCGACGACCGGCCCAGCAGGTCGACGTACTCGGACCGGGGCAGGTGACCGGCGTGGACCAGCCGGGGCCCGAACCGCTCCTCGGCCTCGATGAACTCGCGGGGGTCGGTCCGGGCGTTGGCCCCGGCCAGGGCGACGCGGAAGGCCAGCCCCTCGTGGTCGAGCCGGCGGAGGGCCCGGAAGAACAGCTCGGGCGCCTTGTCGTGGTCCCAGCGATGGCTCCACAGGACGATCGGCTCGCCGTCGTCGACCCCCTCCCGCCCGGCCCGCACCGCCCCGATGTCGACGCCGACCGGGAGCAGGGAGGTCCGGGCGTGCACGGCGTCGAGCAGGTGCTCGTGGCGCTGGTCGGGCGGACGGCCCAGCAGCTCCGGCAGAGCCGCGAAGAGCGCGTCGCGGTGGAACGCCGAGTTCACGAAGACGTGGTCGGCGGCCACCATCGACGTCCAGTTCCGGTAGGCCATGTCGTCGTCGAGGGGCTCGCCCGTGAGCGCGGCCCGGGCCGGCTGGGTCTCGTGGAGGTAGAGGGCGATCGGCGTGGTGCCCATCCACGCCCGGGCGTGGCCGGCGAAGGCCGGCACGTCGAGCATCGAGCTGGCGAGCACCACGTCCGGGGCGCCGTGCTCGGCCACGACCGCGGCCGCGGCCTCGGCCAGGGTGACGGCCCCGCCCCGCAGCCGCCATCGCCAGTAGGCCCCGTCGTGGGCGACGACGTGGACGTCGTGGGCGCTGTGGCGGGCGAAGCCCTCGGCCCACGCCTGGTGCGAACCGGTCAGCCAGGGCTCGACCAGCAGGATCCGCACGGCGCCGGCCTCGCTCCTAGGACCCGGTGACGGCGAGGACGCCGGCGGCGCCGTCGGTGCGGTCGGCCAGGTCCCGGACCAGCCCGGCGATGGCGTCGGGCCGTTCCTGCATCAGCTGGTGGCCGGCCCGGGGGAGGATCGTCAGCTCGGCGTCGGGCAGGCTCTCCACCATCTGCCGGGCGAACATCGGTGGGGTGAGGATGTCGCGGCTGCCGACGGCGACGAAGGCCGGGACCCGGACCGCGCCGAGCCGGTCGACGGTGTCGTGGTCGCTGAGGATCCCGGCCATCAGCCGCTGGACCGCTTCTTCGTCGGTGGCCTCGATCGACGCCCGCACCTGCTCGATCGCCGCCGCCGACGGTTGGTTGCCGAACACCGACCGGATCAGGAAGAGGGAGAGGTCGTTGCCGCCGAAGCGGAAGCTGCGGACCGGCTTGCCGCCGTCGAGCCGGTCGACGATCAGGGCACCGAGGGCGGTGGCCCGGGGCACGAGCACGGGGACGACGGGGCGGGTCGCGGCCGTGGCGACCAGGCCGAGGCCACTGACCCGTTGCCGGAGGACCTCGGGGTGGTCGACCGCGAAGGTCAGGGCGGCCATCCCGCCCATCGAGTGGCCGACGACGAGGGCGTCGCGCAGGTCGAGCCGGGTGAGCACGGTGGCGATGTCCTGCCCGATCTGGGCCATGCCGTAGCCGGCCGTACCGGACACCGATCGCCCGTGGCCCCGCTGGTCGAGCGAGAGGACCCGGAAGCCGCCGTCGCCGGCGAGGTCGCGCAGCTGCGGCGCCCACAGCTCGGCGTTGAGCGTGATGCCGTGGACCAGCAGGACGGGGCGGCCCTCGCCCCGCTCGACCAGGTGGAGCGAGCCACCGTCGTGGCTGGGGACGGTGAGGTGGCGCACGTCGTCGGGCAGGACCAGGCGGCGGTCGTTCACCGGGTCGACGCGGGTGCGGACCCGGTGGGCGAGGGCCTTCTCGACCGCCACCGCGGTCCCGGCCACCGCGGCGGCGCGCACCAGGGTGCGGGTCAGGGGGCGCATGCCGTCATCGTCGCACGCGGACGCCCCGTCCGGCATCGTCCGCCCCGACCTCCCGGGCCGGCGCCGCCCCACGCAGAACCTGGTCAACGCGCCACCCATCCGGTAGCGCGATGACCATCTTGCGACCGGCCTGGTCAACGCGCCACCTATCCGATGGCGCGTTGACCATCTTCATGCCGCGGCAGGAGGGGCGCCGGGCACGGGCGGCACGGCGCGGGGGCCGCCGAGGCGGTCGACCGCCATGACGACCTCGGTGCCGCACCAGCAGCGGAGCCGGGCGTGATGGCCGGTGGGGGTCGGCTCCAGGGCGAGCAGCCGGCGGGTGGTGAGCAGGACACGGGAGGCACAGGTCGGGCAGAAGGGGTCGAACACGGTGCTCTCCTGGGTGCGGACGGCGGGGGCGGGACCAGAGCGGGCCCGGCGGGGCGGGGCCCACCGGTGGGTCAACGTCGGGACCGGCCGGACCGTGAGGTCCGGTCGGTCGCGGGCCGACCGTCCGACCATCGTGGGCCATGGACAGATCCACATCACGGGCCATACGATCCGTCTTGGCCCATTCTTGGTTGAGCCAATGACGGGCCAATCGCCACTGGAACGAGGACCGATGCGCCCGATCCCCCCGCCCACCCCGGTCGACCTCCCCGCCCTGCTCGCGGGCTGGTCCGAGCGCGGCACCGGATCGCTCCCCCGCCGGCTGGCCTCGGCCCTCCGCACCCTGCTGGATGCGGGGATGCTCGTCCCCGGCACCCGGCTCCCGCCCGAGCGCCGGCTGGCGGAGATGCTGTCGGTGAGCCGCGGCACGGTCACCACTGCCCTCGACGAGCTCCGGGCCGAGGGCCGCATCGAGTCCCGCCCGGGGCGGGGCTCGGAGGTCGCCGGCCGCGGCGCCCGACCCGAGGTCCCCCACCGGATCAGCGCCCACTTCCTCGACACTGCGGCGGCGATCAACCTGTCGACGGCCAACCCGCCCGACGCCACCCACCTCCCGGCCTTCTCGCTCACCCCCGAGGACCTGACGGCCGAGGGCAACGGTCACGGCCTCACGCCGCAGGGCCTCCCCTCGCTGCTCGTCGACCTGGCCGCCGAGGCCGAGCGCGCGGGCCTGCTGGTCGGCCCCGAGCAGGTCCACGTCACCAACGGTTCGCACCACGCCCTCGCCCTGGTGGCCGCGGCGCTGGTGGCCCCGGGCGACCCGGTCCTCGTCGAGGACCCGTCCTACCCCGGCGCCTTCGACGTGATCGACCACGTCGGCGCCCGCACCATCGGCCTGGGCCGGTCGCCCGACGGCATCGACCCCCACCAGCTCGACGCCCTCCTCGGGGAGCACCGGCCCGCCCTGGTCTACCTCCAGGGAGGGATCCACAACCCGCTCGGCCAGGCCCCGGCGAAGGGGCGGTGGCGCGCCATCGCCGCCGTGCTCGACGCCCACGACGCGACCGTGGTCGAGGACCGGGCGCTCGTGGCCCTGACCGAGCCCGACGAGCGGACCGAGCCCCTCGGCGCCCTGTGCCGCACCGCCAGCGTCGTCACCCTCGGGTCGGTCGGCAAGGTGGCGTGGGGCGGCCTCCGCATCGGCTGGCTCATCGGCCCCCCACCGCTGGTCGACCGCACCGTCCGGCTCCGCACCGTCACCGACCTGGGCACGTCGGTGCCGAGCCAGATCATCACCCGACGGCTCCTGCCCTCGATCGACGAGCTGGCGACCGGACGGCGGGCCACGCTGCGGGCCTCGGCCCGGATGGCGGTCGAGCGGCTGGTGGTCGAGGCCCCCGAGTGGGAGGTCGAGGTCCCGCGCGGCGGCTCGGCGGTGTGGGTGCGCCTGCCGGTGCCCGACGCCGTGCCCGTGGTCCAGGCCGCCCGCCGTCACGGCGTGCTCGTCGCCCCGGGGTCGGTGGCCCGGGTCGGCGGGGTCGTCGACCCCCACCTGCGGATCTGCGTCGACCGTCCCCATCCGGTGGTGGAGGAGGGCCTGACCCGGCTGTTGCGGGCGTGGCGTGAGGTCACCGAGCCGGCCGTGCCGGTCCTGGGCTGACGACCGGCCCGGGCGTCAGCAGGACGACGCCTCGTCGTCGGTCAGGACGAGCTGCCAGGCCCCGGCCGGGCGGTCCGGTGGTTCGACGTCGACCACGACCAGCACCTCGCCCCCGGACGCGTCGCCGCCGACCGGCACCACCGACAGGATGCCGTCGCACGGCTCGCCGCGGGCGGTGTAGGCGTCGCCGGTGGCGCTCCCCACCGGGCCGGGCACCACGGGGTCGCGGCCGGCCCGGCGCAGCCGGTAGGCCAGCGCCGCGGGCATGACGGTGCCGAAGTCGACCGCGTTGACCTCGTAGCGTCCCCCGGGCTCGGTCGCGGCGACGGCGGCGTCGCCCAGGGCGGTGGCGGGCTCGTAGGACCAGGCGATCGAGTCGCTCCCGGTGGTGGTGGCGACCAGGACGAGCGCCCCGGCCGCGACGACGGCGAGGACGGGCCGCGCCACAGGCCGATCGGCCGCGCCGGCCCGCGGCAGGGCGCGGGCCGGAGCCCACGCCCGCGCCAGCCCCCATCCCAGGGCCAGCCACACCATCACCCCGACGACGGAGGCCCACCAGAGCGAGTAGCCGACGACGATGGCCCGCTCCGCCGGCACGATGGCCGTCACCACCGCGACCGCGGCGAGGAGACCGAGGGCCGTGGCGCCGAGGGCCAGCACCGGCCGGTCCCGCCGGCGCCAGGCTCCGACGGTGACGGCGACCAGCGCGGCGAGCACGACGACGGCGACCACCCGCGCCAGGGGGGCAGGGGTCGAGAGCACCTCGCCGGGCGAGAGCTGGGTGGTGCCACCGCTCCGCAGCCACGGCGGCGGGCCGGCGACGGTGCGGACCACCATGTCGACGCCCACCCCGGGGCCGAGCTGGTCGCTGCCCCCACCGGCGGTCGCGACCCGGCCCAGGTTCCCGTCCGGCCCCGACAGTTGATCGAGCAGGGGGGCCGACCAGGCCACCGCCAGGACGACGGCCGTCGCCCCGAGGAGCCGGAGCGGCGACTGCTCCAGGCGGTCGCGGCGGGCGTCGACGACCACCGCGACGAGGGCGGCGCCGGACAGCATCAGCGCCGGCAGCAGGTAGGTGAGGTGGCACTGGGCGACCAGCGAGGCCAGCGCCGCGACGAGGGGGAGCAGACGGTGCCGCCCGACCATCACCGCCCACGACACCCAGACGAGCGCGGCGAACGGCAGCACGGCCGCCGCCGGGTTCCAGACCGAGGTGAACAGGCTCAGGCCCAACGAGCGGGCCAGGACCAGGAGGCCGACCGATGCGGCGACGCCGAAGGCCCGGCCCCCGTGCCGGAAGGCGAGGCGCGCCGACCCGACGAGCGCGGCGGTGTTCAACGCGGCCATGACGACGGCGGGAGCGACCGGAGGGCCGAAGCGGGCGGGCAGGGCCAGGGCCCAGTAGAGCAGGGGCCCCAGGCTGTGGGTGGCCGTGTCGGAGTCCGGGCTGACCAGCGAGTACTGGCCCACCAGCGGGGAGCGGGGCGTGAGGACGTCGTAGGCCCGGGTGAGGATCGTGGCGCTGTCCGACGTCGGTACCCAGCCGGCGCGGACCGCCGTCGCGACCGCGACCAGCCCCGGCAGGCAGAGCAGCACCGTCGCGGCCCACACCAGCGGGTCGGGCCCGGCCTCGGGCGCGACGCTGGCCGCACCCGTGGGGGTGCGGCCAGTGTCGGGTCGGCGTGGGGACGATGCGGCCACGCCGGGCGTGGGTGCGGTCGCCTACTTGAGCTCGACCGTGCGCCCTCGGCCTCGAGGGCCTCCTTCGCCTTCGCGGCGT
>CAYQGF010000112.1:1588-9482 GCA_964416885.1 uncultured Iamiaceae bacterium | reverse complement strand
TCAGCGACAGCTCCTTGATGCCGTTGAGGGCGTGGTGGGCCCGCTTGTCGCCCTCGGCCGCCAGCTGCTCGATCCGGCTGCGCCGGGAGGCCAGCAGGGCGAACTCGGCGGCCACGAAGAACCCGTTGGCCGCCAGCAGCACCACCGCCGCGACCAGCGCCACCGGCGTGCTCATCGGCTGGCCGCCATCGCTCGTCCGGCCCCGGTTGCCCCGTCGTGCGCCCGGTCCCGGCCGTCCCCCGTTCTTGGTGCACCATCGGTCGCTGAGCGACGCCCGGTGCACCGAGAACCGGGCGCTCGCCGTTCTTGGTGCACCGGAGGTCGTTGAGCGACGTCTCGTGCACCCAGAACGGGGCCACGCGTGCTCATCGGCTCACCTTGGCGTCGGGGGCGGTCGTGCCGTGGGCGGAGGCGCCCTTCGGGCTGCGTCCGGCCGGAGCATCGGGGCCGTCGGGGTCGGGGAGGGGTTCGAGCCGCACCGAGGTGATCGCCCAGCCGTCGAGGGCCAGGACCTCGACGGCCACCCCGTCGACCTCGACCCGGTCGCCCACCTGGCCCAGCCGTTGGAGGCGGGACATGACGAGGCCGGCCACGGTGTCGTACCCCTCGCCGCCGGGCAGCTCCAGCCCGGTCGCCCGCTCGATCTCGTCCAGCCGCAGCCGGCCGGGGACGGTCCAGGCGCCGTCGTCGCCGGCCTCGGCCTCGGCCTCGGCCGGGTCGTACTCGTCGCTGATGTCGCCCACCAGCTCCTCGACGATGTCCTCCAGCGTGACCACGCCGGCCGGGGCGCCGTGCTCGTCGGCGACGATCGCCATCTCGGTGCCCTCCCGTCGCAGCTCGGCCAGGACGGTGCGGAGCGTCGCCGTCTCCGGGACGACCAACGGCGGTCGGGTCAGGGCCGCGACCGGGGTGGTGGCCAGGGCCTCGTCGTCGACGTCGAGCAGGTCCTTGGCGTGGACGACGCCGAACACCGCCCCCTCACCGTCGAGGACCGGGAAGCGGGAGTGGGCCTCGGCGACCCTCTGGCGCAGCTCCTCGCACGTGGCGTCGGAGGCGATGGTGCTCACCCGGTTCCACGGGACCATCGCCGCCGAGGCCAGCAGGGCGCCGAAGTCGATGGCCCGTTCGAGCATGGCCGCCTGGCGGAGCGTGAGCTTGCCGTGCTCGGCCGACTCCTCGACGATGATGTCGAGCTCCTCGACCGACACGCCGCTGGCCAGCTCCTCCACCGGCTCGATGCCGACGGCGCGCAGCAGCCGGTTGGCGGCCCCGTCGGAGACCCGGATGACCGGGCCGGCCAGGCGCAGGAACAGCAGGGTCGAGCCGGCCAGCCGCCGGGCCACCGGCTCGGGCTTGGCGATGGCCAGGTTCTTGGGGGCCAGCTCGCCGACCACCATCTGCCCGATGGTGGCGATCAGCAGGCCGAGGGCGACGGCGATGCCCAGGCTGGCCTGCTCGGGGACCCCGACGGCGTGCAACAAGGGGTCGATGGCCCGGCCGAGGGTGGGCTCGGCGATGAAGCCGACGACGAGCGACGTGATGGTGATGCCGAGCTGGGCGCCCGAGAGCATGAAGCTCAGCCGCTTGTGGACCTGGATGGCCCGACCGGCCTTGCGGTCGCCCTCGTCGGCCAGCTCCTCCAGCTTCCCCCGGCGGACCGCGACGAAGGCGAACTCGGCGGCCACGAAGTAGCCGGTGCCGAGCGTCAGCAGCAGGACGGCCAGCAGGCCGAGCGCGGTCCACACAGCGCGTCAGGCCTCGCCGGCGTGGGAGTCGGGACTGGGAGGCTCGTCGCCCGCGGCCGCGGCCGCCGTCGCTCGCATGTCCCGCAGACGTTACTGCGGCGTGGCGTCCCGTCGGTCCGTCCACCCGCCGCGTTCTCGCCATCCCGCCCGCCCCGCCCCGCCCCGCCTGCCCAGTCGGCTCCGCCCCGTCCGCCCGTCTCACCCGGCGCGACGATCCTCGCCCCGAAAGATGTTCTTGTCTGTGTGGGTCGCGCCGGCGCGACGTGGATGGACCAGAAGGTCGGCACCTGGCTTCTTGTCCGTCCTGGTCGCGTGGGCGCGACGTGGACGGACAAGAACGCCGGCGCGACGCTCGTCGCCCGAAAGATGTTTTTGTCCGTGGCGCTCGCGGAGGGGGGTCAGACCTGGGCGACGGCGGCGCCGACGACCGAGCGGACGTCGGCGGCACCGGCCCGCATCCCGTCGGGGCCGACCTCGATCAGGTGGGCGTGGCCGAACCCGGCCGGGTCGAGGCGGGCCCGGTCGACCCGGTGGCCCCGCTCGGCCATGCCGGCGTCCCAGCCCTCGGGAGCGTGGGCCTCGACCCGGACGACCTGGTCGGGCGCGGTCCACGTGTCGAACCCCTGGCCGGTGCCGGAGGCCAGGACGAACCGGGGTGCCTCCAGGGCCTCACCGGGGGCCTGCCCGGCGACCAGCGTGCGGGCCAGCAGCTGGAGCAGGACGTGGGGCTGCGAGTCGCCGCCCATGGTGCCGATCACGTGCCGCAGCGAACCGTCGGCCCGGGTGACCAGCGCTGGCGCCAGCGTGTGGGGCGGCTTGCGGCCCGGCGCCAGCTCGGCCGGATGGCCCTCCTCCAGCGCGAACCCGATGCCCCGGTTGTGCAGGAGGACCCCGGTGCCGGGCACGGCGACGTGGCAGCCGTAGCCCGAGGCGTTCGACTGGATCAGGCTGACCCCCATGCCGTCGGCGTCGACGGTGCAGAGGTAGATGGTCCCGCCCCCGGCCGCCGGTGCCGAGACGTCGGCCCGGGCGTGCGGGTGGAACCGGGCGGCCCGCTCGGCCACGACGGCGTCGGCCACCAGGGCCGCGCCGTCGGCCCCGTCGAACAGCACCGCCGGACGGTCGTGGGCCGCCAGCCGGGTCGCCTCCACCATCAGGTGTGCCCACTCGGGCGTGTCGGGTGGGGGCGGGTCGCCGTCGCCGACCATCGCCTCGACGATCGCGGCCGACAGCACGGTGAGGTAGCCCTGCGACACCGGGGGCGCGGTCCACACGTCGTGGCCCCACGCCCGCCGTCCGACCGGCTCGACCCAGGTGGCCCCGGGCGTCGCCAGGTCGGCCTCGTCGTACAGCCCGCCGCCGACATCGACCAGCGCCTGACCGAAGGCGCCCCGGTAGAAGGCGTCGCGCCCGCCCTCGGCCACCGCGGCCAGGGTGCGGGCCAGCTCGGGCCGCAGTACCCGGGCGCCGACGCCGGGACGGATGGTCGTCAGCTCGTCGCAGCCCTCGACCCCGGTCAACCGGTCGAGCGTGAACACGAGGAGGGGCGACGCGGGGAAGCCGTCCTCGGCCAGCCGGCGGGCCGAAGCGAGGACGTGGGCCAGGGGCAGCCGGCCGTGGCGCTCGTGGAGGGCGCACCAGCCGTCGACGCAGCCGGGGACGGTGGCGGCCCGGACGTCGCCGGTGAACGGCATGACGGTGTGGCCCTCGGCCCGGAGGCGGGCGGCGTCGGCGCCGGACCCGGCCCGGCCGGCCGAGTCGAGGGCGTCGGGTGGCCCGGGCCGGTCGGGGCGGTGGACGAGGGCGAACAGGTCTCCGCCCATCCCGCACATGTGGGGCGTGGTGACGGCGAGGACGGCGCTGGCGGCGATGGCGGCGTCGGCCGCGCTGCCGCCGTCGGCCAGCACCTGGGCCCCGGCCGAGGAGGCCAGGTGGTCGACCGAGCAGACCATCCCGCCCGGGCCGTAGGTGGTGGGCCAGCGGCGGGTGGTCGGGGGCGGCGCCATCGCCAGAACGGTAGGCGTCGGCCCCACCGGCATCGCCCCGTTCTGGCGCGCCTGGTCGCTCGTTCGGGTGTCTCGACGCGCCAGAACCGGCGACGCTCCGGTTCTGGCGCGCCGGGTCGACGGATCGGAGGGTCTGGCGCGCCAGAACCGAGCCGGCCGAGCAGCCGGGACCGAGCCGGCCGAGCAGCCGGGACCGAGCCGGGACCGGGCGGGTCGAGCAGCCGGGACGGGGCGGGTCGAGCAGCCGGGACCGGGGCGGAGGACGGGGCGTGGGGCGGTCGCTACTCTGGGGCGGTGCCGATGCGCACCGAACCCGACGACCCTGGCAGTCCCCAGCCGGTCCGCCACCTCTGTCGGTGGCGGCCGGCGCCCTTCTGCATGACGGACCGAGCGGACGCGCCCCCGTGCCCGGAGCGGCCCGGTGTCTGACGTCGCGCTCGAGGTCGCGCTGGTCATCCTCCTCATCCTCCTCAACGCCGTCTTCGCCGGGAGCGAGATGGCACTCGTGTCGCTGCGGGAGTCGCAGCTCCAACGGCTGGAGACCACCGGCCGTCGGGGCCGGGCGCTGGCGAAGCTGGCCCGGGACCCCAACCGGTTCCTGGCCACGGTCCAGATCGGCATCACCCTGGCCGGCTTCCTGGCCTCGGCCGCCGCGGCCGTGTCGCTGTCCGAGCCGCTGGTCGAGCCGCTGTCCTTCCTGGGGAACGCGGCCAAGCCGGTGGCCGTCCTCCTGGTCACCGTCGTGCTCTCCTACGTCACCCTCGTGTTCGGCGAGCTGGCCCCTAAGCGGATCGCCATGCAGCGGGCCGAGGGCTGGGGTCTGCTCGCGGCCCGCCCGCTCACCGTCCTGGCCCAGATGGCCCGCCCGGCGGTGTGGCTGCTCAGCCGGTCGACCGACATCGCCGTGCGGCTCCTCGGTGGCGACCCGAACCGCACCGGCGAGGAGGTCACCGAGGAGGAGCTGCGCGACATGGTGGCGTCCCAGCCCGGCCTGACCGAGCAGCATCGGGCGATCCTGTCGGGCGCCTTCGAGATCTCCGGGCGGACCCTCCAGGAGATCGTCCAGCCCCGCCGCGACGTCTTCGTGCTCGACCCGGCGACACCGGGGCCCGACGCCCTGCGGGCCCTGGCCGAGTCGAGCCACACCCGGGCGCCCGTCGCCCCCCACCTCGACCTCGACGGCTTCGTCGGCGTGGTCCACCTACGCGACCTCGTCGACGCCGAGGCCGGCACGGTCAGCGACGTCACCCAGCCGGTCCCGGCGTTCCCGGAGACGGCCAAGGTCCTCGATGCCCTGCGCACCATGCAGTCCGGCCGCCACCAGATGGCGATCGTCGTCAACGAGCACGGCGGGGCCGAGGGCATCGTCACCATCGAGGACCTGCTCGAGGAGCTGGTGGGCGAGATCTACGACGAGACCGACCAGGACATCCTGAGCGTCCGTCACGAGCCCGGTGGTGCCCTGGTCCTCCCCGGGCGCTTCCCGGTGCACGACCTCAAGGACATCGACGTCCACCTCCCCCACGGCCCCTACTCGACGGTGGCCGGGCTGCTGCTCGACCGCCTGGGCTTCCTCCCTGATGCCCCCGGCGACGAGGTCGCGGTCGGCGGCTGGCGGGCCGAGGTCATGGCCGTCGACGGCCGGGTCATCACCGAGGTGCGCCTGCGGCCCGACCCCGACGCGCCGTCCGCCGACGAGCGCGACGACCACCGGGAGTCGGCCGGCACCACCTGACCGTACGGAACGTGCCAGGCACCTTCCGTACGGATCCCTAGGGCAGGGGGTAGGTGACGCCGGTGAGGCGCTCGGACAGGCGCCAGAGCCGGGCCGCGTCATCGACGTCGCGGGAGCGGGCGGTGCCACGGACGCGGGTCGGGGCGCCCCGCATCTCGAACAGCCCGCCGGGGCCGAAGTACTCGCCGCCCCGGACGTCGGGCATCGTCGCCGCGTAGAGCTGGGGCAGGGCGCCGTCGGCCGCGCTCTGGGCCGCGATGCGGTTGCCGATCTCCATCACCCGGGCGGTGAGGGCCTTCCCCTCCATCTCCGGCGCCGCGGCCTGGAGGTGGGTGGCGGCGTAGCCGGGGTGGGCGGCGACCGACCGGAGCGCGACCTTGGCCGCCCGGGCCCGCCGGTCCAGCTCGCCGGCGAACAGGAGGTTGGCCAGCTTCGACTGGGAGTAGGCGGCCCACGGCCGATAGCGCTGCGCCCCGTGCAGGTCGGCCCAGTCGATGCGGCCCGACCGGTGGAGGCTCGACGAGGTCGTGACCACCCGTCCCGCCTCGGCCGCCAGCAACGAGGGCAGGAGCAGGCCGGTGAGGGCGAAGGGGCCGAGGTGGTTGGTGGCGATCTGGGCCTCGAAGCCGTCGACCGTCGTGGCCCGGGGGAGGGCCATGACGCCGGCGTTGTTCATCAGGACGTCGAGCCGGGGCGCTCGCTCGACGATGTCGGCCGCGGCGTCCCGCACCGAGGCCAGGTCGGCCAGGTCGAGCCGGACGACCTCGGGCTCGGGACCGGTGGCCACCGCCACCACCTCGGACCGCGCCGCGTCGGCCTTGGCCGGGTTCCGGGCCGCCAGCAGGACCCGTGCCCCGCTCCGGGCCAGGGCGAGGGCCGACTCCCGGCCCAGCCCGCTGGTCGCCCCGGTCACGACGACCGTGCGGCCCTCCTGGCTCGGGATGGCGGCGGCGGTCCAGTCGGTCATCGCTCCAGGGTGGCACCCCGGCCCGGGCGCTTCCGGCTCCCGAGCCGTTGGCTGGTGTAGATCCCGCGGTGCGGGCTGCACACGTAGGCCACCGCGCACCCGACCGCGAGGGGGACGAGCGGGCCGGGGCCGAACAGCTCGACGCCCATGATCGTGCAGGCCAGCGGGGTGTTGGCCGAGGCCCCGAACACGGCGACGAAGCCGATGGCCACGAGCAGGGGCACCGGCAGGCCGAGCAGGCCGGCGAGGGTCGCCCCGGCGGTGGCGCCGATGACGAACAGCGGGGTGACCTCGCCACCCTGGAAGCCGGCCCCGAGGGTCACGACGGTGAGGAGCAGCTTGGCCGCGAACGCCCACGGGGCGACGTCGCCGCCGTCGAACGACGCGGTGACGAGCGGGATGCCGAGCCCGTTGTAGTCCCGGGTGCCGAGGGCCAGGGTGAGGGCGATCACGACCACGCCACCGACGACCGGGCGCAGCGGCGGCCACGAGACCCACTCGGCCATCCGCTCCTTGACGGCGTGGACCAGCCCCGAGAAGGCCGCGCTGACCAGCCCGAAGGCGACCCCGGCGACGGCGACCTTGACCAGCAGCTCCGGCGTGAGGTCCGGCGCCGGGATCGTGGGCAGGGGGGTGTGGTGGACGCCGAGGCCCCGGACCACCAGGTCACCGGTGACGCTGGCGCCCAGGGCGGGGACCAGGTGGTCGTAGCGCATCCGGCCCGTCGACTGGACCTCCAGCCCGAACACGGCACCGGCCAGGGGGACGCCGAACACGCTGCCGAACCCGCCGGCCAGCGCGGCCACCAGGGCCAGGCGCCGGTCGTCGGGGCCGAGCCGGACCAGCCGGGCGAATCCGTCGGCGAGGCTGCCGGCCATCTGGATCGCCGTGCCCTCGCGGCCGGCCGAGCCGCCGCAGAGGTGGGTGGCCAGGGTGCCGAGGAGGACGAGGGGCGCCATGCGGCGGGGCACCCACTCGGTCGGCTCGTGGATCTCGTCGAGGATCACGTTGTTGCCGCCCGCCGACCGGCCACCGACGTGGTGGTAGGCGAGACCGACGGCGAACCCGGCCAGCGGCAGCCCGAACAGCAGCTCCGGGTTGGCCAGCCGGACCTCGGTCACGTGGTCCAGGGCGACCAGGAACCCGGCCGACGCCAACCCGGCCAGCACCCCGACGACGACGGCGATGCCGAGGCCGCGCAGCAACGCGGCCATGACCGTCAGCTGGGCACCCACGCGCTCGTCCATCTCCTACCTCCGGTGCTTCACATGAGGTAGGGACCGTCAGCCGGGAAGGCGGTTTCGGCGAGCCCCATCGCCGTCGGGCGTCAGGCTAGCGGCGTGGGTGTGGCGATAGGTGTCTGACACCTATCGACACGGTCATCCCTCGATCACGTCGACGAGGGACTCCATGATGTCGATGACCTCGTAGTCGCTGGGGG
>CAYQGF010000112.1:0-1488 GCA_964416885.1 uncultured Iamiaceae bacterium | reverse complement strand
TCGATCACGTCGACGAGGGACTCCATGATGTCGATGACCTCGTAGTCGCTGGGGGTGTAGACGCGGGCGACGCCGGCGGCCTGGAGCTTGGGGACGTCGGTCGGGGGGATGATCCCGCCGAAGACGACGTGGACGTCGGAGGCGTCGTGGGCGGCCAGGCCGTCGGTGATCTGCTGGGCCAGCTCGACGTGGCTGCCCGACAGCACCGACGCCCCGATCAGGTCGACGCCCTCCTCGACCGCCGAGGTCACGATGTCCTCGGGGCTGAGGCGGATGCCGGAGTAGACGACGTCGAAGCCGACGTGGCGGGCCGACACGGCGATGACCTCGGCCCCGTTGCTGTGCCCGTCGAGGCCGGGCTTGCCGACGAGGATCTTGGGCCGGTGGCCGAGCCGGTCGGCCAGGGCCTGGATGCGGGTGCGGAGGGCCTCGACCCGGTCGCCGGTGAGGCCGAGCTTCTGGCCCTCGACGCCGGTGGAGGGGCGGTACTCGCCGAACACCTCGCGCAGGGCGCCGGCCCACTCGCCGGTGGTGACCCGAGCCAGGGCGCACTCGATCGACGGCTCCATCATCGAGCTGCCGTCGCGGGCGGCGGCCTTGAGGGCATCCAGGGCGGCCGTGGCCCGGGCGTCGTCGCGCGACGAGCGCACCTTCTCCAGCGACCCGACGGCGTCGGCGTAGGCGCTCTCGTCGATCTTGAACAGGCCGCCGTCGTCGCCGCCCAGCAGGGGGGAGGGGATGCCGTCGGTCCACTTGTTGAGCCCGACGACGACCTGCTCGCCGCTGTTGATGGCGCTGATGCGCTCGCCCATGGAGCGGACGAGGGCCGACTTGAGGTAGCCGGACTCGATGGCGGGGATGACGCCGCCCATGCCGAGGATGGCCTCGATCTCGGCGGTGGCCTTCTCCTTGAGGTCCTCGACCTTGGACTCGACGACGACCGAGCCCTCGAACAGGTCGGGGTACTCGAGCAGGTCGGTCTCGTAGGCGAGGATCTGCTGGAGCCGCAGCGACCACTGCTGGTCCCACGGGCGGGGCAGCGACAGGGCCTCGTTCCACGCCGGGAGCTGGACGGCCCGGGCCCGGGCATCCCGGCTGAGGGTGACGCCGAGGGCCTCGATCAGGATGCGCCAGGCGTTGTTCTCGGGCTGGCTCTCGGTGAGGCCGAGCGAGTTGACCTGGACGCCATAGCGGAAGCGGCGGAGCTTCGGGTCCTCGACGCCGAAGCGGTCCTTGGTGTAGCTCTCCCACAGCTCGCCGAGGCCCGCATCTTGCACATCTCCTCGACGAACCGGATGCCGGCGTTGACGAAGAAGGAGATGCGGCCGACGACCCGGGCGAACTGGTCGTCGTCGAAGTGGCCCCGCTCCTTGATCAGGTCGAGGAGGGAGATGGCGTTGGCCAGGGCGAAGGCCAGCTCCTGGACGGGCGTCGCCGCGGCCTCCTGGAGGTGGTACGAGCAGATGTTGGAGGCGTTCCACTTGGGGA
>CAYQGF010000111.1:0-9512 GCA_964416885.1 uncultured Iamiaceae bacterium | reverse complement strand
CGACGTCAAGACCGGCTACGCCGACACCCACCCGGACCTCGACTGGACCGACCCGACCGTCCGGTCCGAGCACGGCGGGCTGACCTTCGCCGCCTTCCACCGCGTCGTCGATGCCCACCTCGACGCCGGGTGCGGAGTGGTGGCCGAGGCGGCGTGGCACTGGGGCTTCGCCGTCACCGAGCTGGCGCCGCTCCTCGCCCGGTCCGACGGCACGCTCGTGACCGTGACCATCCCCCCGGACGTGTCGGCCGCCCGCTACCGGGCCCGGTTCGAGGCCGGCGAGCGCCACGCCTCGCACCACGACGGCGCCTTCGCCGACGAGATGGACGGGCCCACCTACGACTGGCGGCGCTACGTCCCACCGGCCGACCTGCCCTGCCGCCGGGTCGACGTCGACGGCACCCTCGCGCCCGACGTCCTGCTGACGACCACCCTCACCGCCCTCGCCACGCCATGACCCCCGCCCTCCACCACGTCAGCCACGAGGGGCCTCGGACCGAGCTGGTGCCCCGCCCGTCGCCCCCCGGGACCCGGGAGGAGGGCCGGCCGCTGGTCTGGGCCGTCGACGAGGGCCACCTGGCCAACTACCTGCTGCCCCGGGACTGTCCCCGGGTGTGCTGGCAGGGCGACGGCGCCCACGTGGTGTGCGTCGAGCCCGGCTGGGCCGACCGGCTGGACGAGGAGCCGCTGCTGGTGCACCACCTCGACCCCGCCGGCTTCACGCCGTGGGGCCCGCCCGGGGGTGACGGTGGCTACTGGGTGAGCGAGGACCGGGCCGCGGTCACCGCCGTCGACGTGGTGGACGATTGCCGGGCCGCCCTGGCGGCGCGGGGCGTCGAGCTCAGGGTGGTCGAGGACCTCTGGCCCCTGGTCGACCGGATGGTGGGCTCGGACCTCGACTACAGCTGCATCCGCATGCGCAACGCCCGGCCCCGGCGGGCCCTGGTGCCGCCCCCGGCCGAGATCCGCACCGAGCGGCTGGTGCTGCGGCGTTGGCGGGACGAGGACCGCGCCGCCTTCGCCGCCCTCAACGCCGACCCCGAGGTCATGCGGTTCTACCCCCACCCCCTCGACCGGGCCGAGAGCAACGCCTTCGCCGACCGCGTCGAGGCCACCTTCGCCGAGCGGGGCTACGGGCTGTGGGCCGTCGAGGCCCCCGGCGACGGCTTCGTGGGCTACACCGGCCTGTGGCCGGCCACCTTCCTGGCCCCGTTCACCCCCGCGGTCGAGGTCGGGTGGCGGCTGGCCCGCTCCGCCTGGGGCCGGGGCTACGCCCCCGAGGCGGCCCGGGCCGCGGTGGCCGACGGCTTCGCCCGCCTGGGCCTGCCCGAGATCGTCTCCTTCACCGCCGAGGTCAACGCCCCGTCGCGCCGGGTCATGGAGAAGATCGGCATGACCCGCGACCCGATCGACGACTTCGCCCACCCCTCCCTCCCCGAGGGCCACCGTCTCCGCCCCCACGTCCTCGCCCGCCTGCGGAGCCCCGGCTGAGGCCGACCGTCAGCGGAGGGGGAGGCGGAGTTCGACCTCGCGGATGTCGGGGCAGGGCTCGTAGGGCCGCTCGGCCCCGGTGGGGACGAAGCCCTGGGCCTGGTGGAAGGCCCGGGCGTGGGCGTTGCGCTCGACCAGCCACTGGCGGACCTCGGGGGCGTGGGCCCCGTCGGCCCACTCCCGGACCGCGGTGACCAGGACGTCGGCCACCCCCTGGCGGCGGTAGCCGGGCGCCGACCACAGCGAGGTCATGGTGACGGCGCCGTCGTCGGTGCGGAACGCTGACACCATGCCGGCGGTGACCCCGTCGACCGCGGCGAACCAGGTGGCCTGGTCGTCGGCCGCGCTGTGGACGGCGGCGACCCGGTCCCATGCTTCGGGCGCCCGGGCCTCGGCGTCGGCCAGACGGGTGGTGAAGGCCCCGGGGCTGTCGGCGATGGCGTCGAGCCGGACCTGGCGCAGCCGCGGCCCCTCGTCGGCCCGGATGCGGTGGACGACCGGCCCGATCGGCTCCTCGGGCCCGGCCGACCCCTCCGGGTCAGGCGCTCCGGCGTCGCTGCCGGATGATGCGGCGTCGCTCACGTTCCGTGCACCCACCCCAGATGCCCTCCTTCTCCCGGAACCCCAGGGCGTGCTCCAGACAGAGGTCGACGACCGGGCACTGGGCGCACACGGCCTTGGCGTCGAGGCACTCGTCGTCGTCGTCCACCGGGTAGAAGATCGACGGGTCGAGCCCGTTGCACGCGGCCTGACGGCGCCAGGGCGGGGAGGTCAGCATCACATCGGTCACGGAGGTCTCTCGCTTCGCCCCGGCCCCGGGGGCGGGCAGTGCAGTCGGGCCGGAAGGGGCCGAGCATCGCGTCTGCTCCGGTCGTGTGTCCAGACCCTTCCGTCGCTGTTCACGCTCCCGTCACCGAGGCCCGGCGAACCGAGGTTTCCCCTGGTCAGCGCCGTGACCAGCCTGACCCGCGGGTCAAGAGCGCCCCCCGGGGAGGGTCGGGACCTCGGCGACCGCCTCGGCGATCGGGGTCGGGCCACCCACCACCTCGACGGTGTGCCCGATGCTGCCCGGCTCGTCGAGCACACCGGCCACCACCGCGGCGACGTCGGCCCGAGGGATCGAACCGGGCGGCACGTGGCGGCCGATGGTGACGTGACCGGTGCCCTCGTCGTCGGTCAGGTGCCCGGGCCGCACGACGGTCACCTGGAGGTCGGAGGCCAGCGCGATCCGGTCGGCGTCGGCCTTGGCCCGGACGTAGACGCTGAACACGGCGTCGTCGGTGGGCGGGTCGTCGGTGCCCATGGCACTGACGACGACGAGGCGGGGCACGCCCGTCCGCTCCGCCGCGGCCACGGTGCGGGTCACCCCGTCGCGGTCGACGGTGTGCTTGCGCGCCGCCCCGCTGCCCGGGCCCGCTCCGGCCGCGAACACCACGGCATCGGTGCCGGCGAGGGCGGCGTCGAGGTCGGAGCCGGTGTCCTCCAGGTCGCACACCACCGCCTCGGCCCCGTCGCCCTCCACGTCGGCGACGTGATCGGGGTTGCGGACGATTGCCCGGGCCCGGTGGCCCCGGGCGACGAGCAGGCGGGTGAGGTGCCGGGCGACCTGCCCGTGCCCTCCGACGATGGCGACGAACATGCCGTCGAGGCTACGCCGGGTTCGGGAGGCCCGGGAGCGCGTACGGAAGGTGCCTGGCACCTTCCGTACGCCCGCCGGGCCGTTTCGGGGGCCCGAGGGGCCGGTCGTAGGCTCGCCGGCATGCAGGAGCACGTGACCGTCGAGGCCGCCCCGTGATCGGCCCCGGCTGGTTCGACCGGACCGAGGCCCTGCGGCGGATGGAGGCCGACGGGGTCGACGTCCTCGTCGTGGGCGGCGGCATCACCGGGTGCGGCTGCGCCCTCGACGCCGCGTCCCGGGGGCTGCGGGTGGGCCTGGTCGAGCGGGACGACTTCGCCTCGGGGACGTCGTCGAAGTCCTCCAAGCTGGTCCACGGCGGCCTGCGGTACCTCCAGCAGGGCGAGGTCCGGCTGGTCTACGAGGCCCTCCACGAGCGCCAGCGGCTCCTCCGCAACGCTCCCCACCTGGTCAAGGTCCTCCCCTTCCTGATCCCGATGTTCACGGGCAAGGGCGGGGTGCTGAACCCCAAGCTGTCCCGCGCCCTCGGCTCGGCCATGTGGATGTACGACCTCACAGGCGGCTGGCGGGTCGGGAAGGTCCACCAGCGCATCTCGGCCGAGGAGGCGGTGGCCCACATGCCCACCCTCCGGGCCGACCGCCTGGCCGCGTCGTACCTCTACTACGACGCCCAGGCCGACGACGCCCGACTGACCCTCACCCTGGCCCGCACCGCGGCGGTCGACCACGGCGCCGCCGTCGCCAACGGCACCAGCCTGGTCGGGCTGGAGAAGGACGCCTCCGGCCGGGTCACGGCCGCGGTGGTCGAGGCCGACGGTCGCCGCATCACCATCCCCACCCGGGCCGTCGTCAACGCCGGCGGCGTCTGGTCCGACGACGTGCGCGCCATCGACGAGGGCGCCGACCCCGACTCGATCCGCCCGGCCAAGGGCGTGCACCTCGCCGTCCCGTGGTCGCTGGTGCAGAACGACATCGCCGCCGTGGTGCCGGTGCCGGGCGACAAGCGCTCGGTGTTCGTCGTGCCGTGGGGCGACCTGACCTACATCGGCACCACCGACACCGACTACGACGGCCCCGTCGACGACCCGCAGTGCACCGCCGAGGACATCGCCTACCTGCTCAAGGCGATCAACGGCGCCACCGGCGGGTCGATCACCGAGGCCGACGTGGTGGGCACCTGGGCCGGCCTGCGCCCGCTGGTGAAGTCGGCGGCGTCGGGCCGCACCGCCGACCTGTCCCGCCGCCACAAGGTCGCGGCCTCGCCCTCGGGCCTGGTGTCGATCACCGGCGGCAAGCTGACGACCTACCGGGAGATGGCCGCCGACGCCATCGACACGGTGGTCGAGGGCCTGGGCGACGACGTCCCCCGCCGGGCCAAGCGGAGCCGCACGGCCAAGCTCCGGCTGCGGGGCGCCGAGGGCTACGAGGCCCTGCTGGTCGGGGCCGACGACCGCACCCGCCACCTGGCCGAGCGCTTCGGTGGCGAGGCCCGCACGATCCTGGCCATGGTCGACCGCGACCCGGCCCTGGGCGAGCCGCTGGTCGAGGGGCTCCCCTACCTCCGGGCCGAGGCCGTCTACGCCGCCCGCCACGAGATGGCCCGCAGCATCGACGACGTCCTGAGCCGTCGCACCCGCGCCCGGCTGCTCGCCCGCGACGCCTCCGACGCTGCCGCCGACGACGTGGGCCGCCTCATCCAGCCCGAGCTGGGCCTCACCGACGATGAGGTCGCGGCGCAGGTCGACGCCTACCGCGCCGCCCTGGCCCACGAGCGGGAGGCCAACCGGGCCCCCACCGACGCCGACGTCGCGCCCTCGCGGTGACCGCCGGCCCGGTCACCGAGGGACCGGACGGCACTACGTAGTGCACTACTGATGCGCCGAGCGGCCCCACGCGACGAAATGGGTGCATGGACGCTGACGTCATCGCCCGCCTCGACCGGCTCGAAGCCTGCGTGGCCGAGCTGACCACGGAGAACGCCGAGCTGAGGGCCCACCTCGACCGGCCCGGGCCCGACGAACCGACGCCAGGCGCCGCTCCGGTCCCGGCGCTGGTCGACGGCCGGGCCGTCGGTCGCCGGTCGGTGCTGACCAAGGGGCTGGCCGCCGCCGGGGCCGCCACCGCCGGCGCCATGGTGGTCGCGGCCGGACCGGCGGCGGCGACCGACAACCAGGCGCTCATCGTCGGGACCCCCAACTCCTCGACCAAGCGGACGGTGCTCGTCTCGGAGGTGTCCGGGGACTCCTCCTTCTTCGTGAGGGCGATCAAGCCGACGAGCATCGCCCTCGAGGCCGCAAGCGATCGCGCCCCCCTATGGCTCCAGAGCCGCCCGACCGGGACCCAGCCCCCCAACGACGCGATCCTCCACGAAGCCGGCGAGATCGTCGTCGACCTCTACGGCAACCTCTGGTACTGCCACACCCGCGGCACCCCCGGCACCTGGCGGACCCTCAGCGGCCCCGGCCACGCCGGCGGGTTCTTCCCCCACACGGCCCCCATCCGGGCCTACGACTCCAGGCCCGGCACCCGCCCCGCCAACCCGGGCCCCAAGACCAAGCTGGCCACCAACCAGACCCGCACCATCAACCTCCGCCCCACCGGCGCCGGCACCGCCAACACCAAAGGCGTCCTCGTCCACGTGCTGCTCGTCAACGCGACGGCCGGCAACGGCAACTTCACCATCTGGTCCGGCGGCGTGGCCAAGCCCCTCGCCAACACCATGGTCTGGGGCGGCAACAGCGGCCGCTTCTCCACCCTCACCTACACCAACGTCGACCGGTCCGGGAACGTCCAGATCCACGCCAGCCTCGCCACCAACGTGGTCCTCGACGTCGTCGGCATCTACGGCTGACTCCGACGCCAGGACCGGCCGGCGATGGGCCTGGCTAGGGTCCCGGGCGTGACGGACCTGCGCCCGGCCCCTGGCTCGCCCACCCCGCCGATCACCCTGGCGGGCGACCCGGCCGAGGCCCCGGCCCACCTCGACGTCGCCCCCGCCGACCTGCCCGACGGCTTCGTGGCCCGGCTGGAAGGCGTCTGCGCCGAGGTCACCACCGACCCGGTCGTCACCGCCGAGGCCAGCCGGGACTGGTGGCCGCTGGCGATGATCTGGGCCACCGAGAACCAGCTGCCGGCCCGAGCTGCGGTCGTGGTCCGACCGAGCAGCACCGAGGAGGTCGCGGCCGTGGTCGCCGCCTGCGACCAGGCGCGGGTGCCGCTCACCACCGCCGGCGGGCGCAGCGGGGTGTGCGGGGCGTCGGTGCCGGCCTTCGGCGGCGTCGTGCTCGACACCACCGCCCTCAGCGGCATCCGCGACGTCGACGACACCTCGCTGGTGGTCGACGTCGCCCCCGGCACCTTCGGCGACCGCTTCGAGGACGAGCTCCAGGGCACCCACGGCCTCACCGTCGGGCACTGGCCGCAGTCGATGGCGCTGGCGACCGTGGGCGGATGGGTCGCGTGCCGGGGCGCCGGCCAGTACTCGACCCGCTACGGGAAGATCGAGGACATCGTCGTCGGGCTCGACGTCGTCCTGGCCGACGGGCGCACCATCACCACCGGGGGCCAGCCCCGCCAGGCCGCCGGCCCCGACCTGACCCAGCTCTTCGTCGGCTCCGAGGGCACCCTCGGCGTCGTCACCGGCGTCCGGCTGAAGGCCCACCCCCGGCCCGACCACGTGGCCAAGGCGGCCTACGGCTTCCCCACCTTCGACGCTGCCCTCGACGCCATGCGCCGCATCCTCCGCCGGGGGGCGACGCCGGCCGTGCTGCGCCTCTACGACGACATCGAGTCCAACCGCAACCACGGCACCGAGGGCACCCACGACCTCCTCGTCCTCGACGAGGGCGACCCCGGCCTGGTCGACGCCGGCATGGCGGTGGTGGCCGAGGAGTGCGCCGCCGACAGCACCCCGATCGACGTCGGCCTGGTCGACCACTGGCTGGGCAAGCGCAACGACGTCGCCGCCCTGGAGGCCCTGATCAGCCGGGGCTACGTGGTCGACACCATGGAGGTCACCGGGCCCTGGGCCGCCCTGCCCGGCATCTACGCCGCCGCCACCGAGGCCATCCGGGCCGTCGAGGGCACGCTCGTCGCCTCCGCCCACCAGAGCCACAGCTACCTCGACGGCGGCTGCCTCTACTTCACCTTCGCCGCCAACCCCGGTCCCGATTCCAGCCTGGATGACAGGACCGCCTCCTACGTGAGCGCCTGGGACGCCGGCACCCGGGCCGTCCTGGCCCACGGCGGGTCGCTCAGCCACCACCACGGGGTCGGGCTCAACCGCAGCCGCTTCGTGCGCGAGGCGCTCGGGCCGGCCTTCGACGTCCTCGCCGCCACCAAGGCCGCCCTCGACCCGAACGGCATCCTCAACCCCGGCAAGCTCGGCCTGCCCTCGCCCTTCGGCACCACCGACTGGTCCTGAGCGGGTGGACCTCGACGTCCGGCTCGCCGCCCGGGCCGCCCTCAACGGCCTGGTGTTCGTCGTGCCCGCCGCCGTCGTCGGGGCCGTGCTGGCCGACGACGACGGCGACCTGGCCGCCGGCCCGGCCATCGCCATCGCCGCCGTGCAGATCCTGGGCTTCACCTTCAGCGGGTGGGTGGTGCGCCGGCTGGTGCCCGGCTCGTCCACGGCGACGTGCGCCCTGGCCGGCCTCGGCTGCGCGGTGCTGGTGCAGGCCATCGGCATCGTCACCTCGCTCGTCCGGGGCGAGGCCCTGAACCCCCTGACCTGGGTGGCCACCGCCCTGGTCGCCGCCGTCGCCGGCTGTGCCGGCGGCCTGTTGGCCCGCGTCGAGCGGGCCCCGACCTCCGGGAGAGATACGTGAGCGAGCGCAGCGAGCGAACCAGGAAGCACAGTGACCTTTCCGGCGGCGGAGCTTGCGGAGCCGCCGGACGTCATCGGTGCACCGCTGACGTCGCAACGACGGCGAGCGGCGCCACGATTCCGGAGGAGCACCGATGACTCACGGGCGCGTGCTGGTGATCGACGTCGGGACGAGCAGCCTGCGGGCCGCCGTCGTCGACCGGGCCTCGAAGGTGGGCCACGTCCACGCCCGCCCCCTCCTGCCCGACTCCCCGGCGCCGGGGCTGGTCGAGTTCGACGGCGCGGTGATGGCCGACGCCGTGCTCGACCTGGCCCGGGCCGCACTGGCCGAGGGCGGGCCGGTCGACGCCGTCGGCATCACCAACCAGCGGGCGTCGACGCTCGTCTGGGACCGGGCCACCGGCGAGCCGGTCGCCCCCGGCCTGGGCTGGCAGGACCTCCGCACCATCGGCGCCTGCCTGGTGCTGGCCGGCGAGGGCATCCGGGTGGCCCCCAACCTGTCGGCCACCAAGGCCCAGGACATCCTCGACCGGGTCGACCCCGACCGCAGCCGCGACCTCTGCGTCGGCACCGTCGACAGCTGGGTCGCGTGGACACTCTCGGAGGGGACCCTCCATGTCACCGACCGCACCAACGCCGCCCTCACTGGGCTGACCACCGCCGACGCCGGGGCGTGGGACGACGCCCGGCTGGAACGGCTCGGCATCCCGCGAGGCGCCATGGCCGACCTGGTGCCGTCGACCGGTGTGGTCGGCCCGGCCACCGCTCTCGACGGGGCCCCGCCCATCGCCGGCATCGCCGGTGACCAGCAGGCCTCGCTGATCGGCCAGGGCTGCTTCGCCCCCGGCCAGGCCAAGGCCACCTTCGGCACCGGCGGGATGCTCGACATGTGCACCGGCCCCGACCGGCCCTCGTTCGCCACCCGGGGTTCCGCCGGCGGCTTCCCCATCGTGACCTGGGACGACGGCACGTCGGTCCGCTGGGGCGTCGAGGCCGCCATGCTCTCGGCCGGCACCAACGTCGAGTGGCTGCGCGACGACCTGGGCCTGATCGCCGACGCGGCCGAGAGCCACGAGGTGGCCCAGCGCTGCGCCGACACCGAGGGGGTCTGGTACGTCCCGGCGCTGCTCGGCCTCGGCGCCCCCAAGTGGGACTACGGCGCCCGCGGCACCCTGCTCGGCATCAGCCGCGGGTCGGGGCGTCCGCAGGTCGTGCGGGCCGTGCTGGAGGGCGTCGCCCACCGGGGCGCCGACCTGGTGGAGGCGGCCGAGGCCGACGGCGGGTGCACCATCCCGGCCCTCCGGGTCGACGGCGGGATGAGCGACAACCCCACCTTCGTCCAGGCCCTGGCCGACGCGGCCCAGCGTCCGGTCGAGGTGTCGCCGGAGCGGGAGGCCACCACGCTCGGGGCCGCCCACCTGGCCGGGCTGGCGGTCGGCCTCTGGTCGAGCACCGACGAGCTGGCCGAGCTCTGGTCCCCCCGAGCGGTCGTCGAGCCCGGCGCGCCGCTCGACCGGGAGCGGTGGGCCGAGGCCGTCCGCCGGGCCGAGCGCTGGCACC
>CAYQGF010000110.1:0-9542 GCA_964416885.1 uncultured Iamiaceae bacterium | reverse complement strand
GGCTTGGGGGTGTGGGAGGTCAGGGGGCGGAGGCGGGACCCCTCGCCTCCCGCCATGATCACGGCCTTCACCGGACCGAACCTACCCGGACGACGCGGCCTCCCGGGCCTGCTCCCGCTCCCGACCGGCACGCCCCTCGCGCAGGGCGTGGAGCCCGATCGGCACGTACAGGGCCAGGGCGATGTACCCGAGGACCAGCCCCGGGACGGCGAACGCCCAGGCCAGCACCCGGGCCTCGTCGCGCCAGAACAACTGGCCCTCGGAGGCCAGGAAGAGGGGGATGGCGAACATCACGCAGAAGGTGCCGGCCTTGCCCCACCAGGTGACGTCGATCCGCGTGGCCCCGGCCAGGGCCAGGCCCACGGTCGCGACCGACACCAGCACCTCGCGCACCAGCACCAGGATCGCGACCCACAGCGGGATGCTGCCGTCGACGATCACCGCGATCCCGGCGGTGAAGAACAGGAGCCGGTCGGCCACCGGGTCGAGGATCTTGCCGATGTTGGACACCTGGTCCCAGCGGCGGGCGACGTAGCCGTCGAGGAAGTCGGTGGCCCCGATGACGCCGAGCACGCTCGCGGCCCAGACCCGGTCGTCGCGGCCGAACAACAGCCACAGGAAGACCGGCAGGAGGCCGAGGCGGACGAGCGTGATCAGGTTGGGCAGGGTGAGGATGCGGTCCTCGCCCGGGACGGTGACGTCGGCCACCAGCGGACGATAGGCCGTGGGTAGGGTCACGCCCCATGGCGACGCTTTTCACCCGCATCATCCAGGGCGAGATCCCGGGCCGGTTCGTCTGGCGCGACGACCGCGCCGTCGCCTTCCTCACCATCGCCCCGCTCGCCCCGGGCCACACCCTGGTGGTGCCGGTGGAGGAGGTCGACCACTGGATCGACCTGGAGCCCGACCTGCTGGCCCACCTGATGGAGGTCGCCCGCACCATCGGCCGGGCCCAGCAGGAGGCGTTCACCCCCACCAAGGTCGGCGTGATGGTGGTCGGCGAGGAGGTGCCCCACGTGCACGTCCACCTGGTGCCGTTCGTCGGCCTGGAGCAGTTGAACTTCGCCAACGCCGACCCCTCCCCCGAGCCGGCCGCCCTCGACGACGCGGCCGACCGCCTGCGCCGCGCCCTCCGGGCCCACGGCGCCACCTCGACGGTCCCTGACGCCTGACGCCTGACGCCGACCCTCCGGCGAACCGGTGATCAGAATCCCCGCCGGCGCGGGGAATCCGGTCACTGGTTGCGGAGGAGGAGGTAGATCCCGACCGCGTCGTAGACGACCCGGTAGCCGTCGTCGGCCAGGTGGTCGAGGGTGGCCTCGACGGTCGCCTCGTCCCACAACGGCTGGCCGTCGTCGCCCACCCCGGTGGTGTCGAGCAACACGGCGTCGGTCGCGGGCGCCCACCGGGTCGAGGGCGGCCCCGCCCCGAGCTCGCGCAGGACGCGACGCTCGGCGAGCAGGGCCGTGACCTGTGGCGAGGCCGACACCGGGCCGCTCCCGTACTCGGCCTCGAGCAGGTCGACGGCCTCCATGCGACCGCCGTCGACGTCGTCCTGGCTGCCCCAGGCCCACGGCTCGTTGAACGGCGAGGCCGGGGCGACCTGGACGAAGAACGCCACCGTGGCCAGGACCATGGCCGCCACGATGCGGTGGTCGACCCGGATCCGGCTGACGCTGGGCGTGCCGATGCGGGCCAGGGCGACGATGGTGGCCAGGGCGAGCGGGACGACGGCGAGCATCAGCACGGAGGGGAGGACGTCGGAGCCGGGCCCGGGGCCGAGGGCCTGGCGCACCGCCTCCTCCCCCACCAGGCCGAGCACGATCGGCGGGAAGGCCGGGAGGGCGAACCGGGGGACGACCAGGGGGAGGAACAGGAGCGGCCCCACCAGCACCACGAGGGCGCCGACGTTGGGCTGGATGACCAGGTCGGTGACCAGCCGCAGCGGGTCGCGCAGGACCGCGAGGGGAGCCACGCCCCGGGCCAGCACGGCCTCGCCGGCGGTCATCGGGCCCCGGGGCACGGCCGGGGCCACCAGGACCATGTAGGTGGCGACCCATAACGCCCCGACCACCCCGGTGAGGGTGCCCGAGCGCCGGTCGCCGCTGCTGATGCCGAGGGCGCCGTAGGCGACGAGCAGGAGCCCGACGTCGGCCCGGGCCAGGAGGGCCACCGCGACGCAGGCGCCGTAGGCGACCCAGCGGCGCCGCTGGCCGAACCACGAGGCCCAGGCCAGGGCCGGCACCGCGGGGGCGACCGCGTTCCACCCGTTGAGGTTGGCGGTGTAGAGGATCGGGGCGGCGGCGTAGGCGAGGCTCAGGGCGACGGTGACCCCCAGCCGGAGCCGGGCGACCTCCCGGGCCATCCGCCAGATCGGCACCACGGCCAGGCCGAGCGCGACGGCCTGGGCCACGGCCAGCAGCGGCCCCATCGGGACCCACCGACCGGCCCACACCAGGGGCAGGGAGGCGAACGCCCACTGGTCGGTGACCAGGTTGCCCCCGGCCAGCGACGAGGTGGCGCCGTTGCCGTTCTCCAGGTTCCAGGCGGCCTGGGACCACGCCGCCAGGGTCGGACCGCCGTCGAGCTGACGTTGGACGGCGAACCCGATGGCGGCCAGCACCACCGCGAGCAGGCCGGCGATCAGCCACGGCAGGGTCCGGTCGACCCAGGCGGTGTCGAGCCGGGCCTGCCAGCGCAGGGCGGCGGAGTCGAGCCGGCGCCGCAGGCCGAAGTGGGGCCGTCTCACCCCGGCCCACCACCGGCGTCGTCCGGGCCACCGGCACCCGCACCGTCGGCATCCGCTCCGCCGGGCGCGCCGTCGCCGCCGGCATCGAGGCCCGCCCCGGGCGGGAGGGCCTCGGTGAGGTAGGCGCCCCGGTTGCGGACGTTGCCCACGTCGATGCTGACCGGGTGCATGGTGATGAGCGACGCCGGGGCCGGGACCAGCAGCTGGCCGAGGATGTCGAGGTCGTCGTTGTCGGGGTCGAGCCACTCGTCCCAGGCCGAGGGGGGCAGCACCACCGGCATCCGGTCGTGGATGGCCGACATGGGCTCGTTGGCCTCGGTGGTGATGATCGTGGCCGAGCGGAGGTTCTCGGAGCCGTCCTTGTCCGGTCCCTTCCAGACCTCCCACAGGCCGGCGAAGGCGAAGGGCTCGTCGTCGGGGCGGTGGATGAAGTACGGCTGCTTGCGCTTCTGGCCCTCCAGCTTCTTCCACTCGTAGAAGCCGTCGGCCGGCACGATGGCGCGGCGCCTCTTGAACGCCGGCTTGAAGGCCCCCTTGCTGGCCAGGGTCTCGGCCCGGGCGTTGATCATGCGGTTGCCGACCTTCGGGTCCTTGGCCCACACCGGCACCAGGCCCCAGTGGAAGGCGTCGACGCGGCGGGTGCCGCCGTCGGCGTGCACCACGTAGACGTCGTTGGAGGGCGCCACGTTGTAGTTCGGCTCCAGGGCCTCGGTCGGTGTGGCGTCGGCCCCGAAGTACGCCGCCAGGTCGGCCGGCGAGCTCGAGGAGACGAAGCGTCCGCACACGCCGGCGACGCTACTGGCCGGCCGGCGACGGGACGGACGTGACCCATGCGACCTTGTGCACGCGTGCACGAGCGACAACTCTGGTCCCCCCGCTCTCGCCGCTGGAGGCACGGATGTTCGCTCGCCTGGGTCGTTGGTGCCACGACCACCGCCGGATCGTCCTCCTCGCGTGGATCGCCGCCCTGGTGGTCGGCGGGGCGGTGTCGGGCTCGCTCGGCACGGAGTCCCGCTCGGAGTTCGCCCTCCCCGACGTCGAGAGCCAGCGGGGCCTGGAGATCCTGGAGGAGAGCTTCGGTGGGGTCGGCGCGGGCCAGAGCGCGTCGCTGGTCGTGCGGTCCGACGTGCCGGTCACCGATCCCTCGGTGCAGCCGGGGCTCGAGGAGCTGTTCGACGCGGTCGGCGGGGTCGAGGTCGCCACCGACGACGGTCCGGTGCCGCTCGAGGTGACCAGCCCCTTCGCCCCCGAGGGCGCGGCCCAGGTCGCGCCGGAGGAGACCTCCGAGGGCTACGTCGCCTACGCCTCGGTGGCGTTCCCGGCCGATGCCACCTTCGAGGAGGCGTCGGCCGCCGGGACGGAGATCCGGGAGCTGGTGGAGGAGCTCGACGCGCCCGGTGTCGACGTGTACCTCGGGGGCGAGATCGTCGCCGAGTTCGAGGAGCCCCGGGCCGAGCTGATCGGCCTGGCGTTCGCCATCTTCATCCTCGTGTTCGCCTTCGGGTCGGTGCTCGCGATGGGGCTGCCGATCGGCGTGGCCCTCTTCGGCATCGGCGTGGGCACGACGCTGGTCGGGATCCTCTCCCACGTCGTCACCATCCCCGACTTCGCCACCACCCTCGGCCTGATGATCGGCCTCGGCGTCGGCATCGACTACGCGCTCTTCATCGTCACCCGGTACCGGGAGAACCTCCACGCCGGCATGGACGAGGGCCGCGCCACCGCGGTCGCGATCGACACGTCGGGCCGGGCCGTGGTGTTCGCGGGCACCACCGTCGTGATCTCCCTGCTCGGCATGATGGTGATGCAGCTCAACTTCGTCACCGGGCTGGCCGTGTCGGCCGCGGTGGTGGTCGCCGTCACCATGATCGGCTCGATCACCCTGTTGCCCGCCCTCATCGGCTTCGCCGGCCGACGGGTCGAGGTCACCCGGGTGCGGGGCCTGGTCGCGGCGGCGCTCATCGCCGTCGCCCTGCTCGCCCTCGGGCTCAAGGCCCCGGAGGGCATCGCCGGGGCCCTGATCCTCCTCGCCGGCATCGTGTTGCTGGTCGGCTCGTTCGTGCCGGCGGCCAAGCGCGAGGTCGGCCTGCGCTCGCACAAGCCGCACGACCAGACGTTGTCGTACCGGTGGAGCCGTCTGGTCCAGCACCACCCGGCGATCTCGCTGGTGGCCGGGCTGGTGTTCCTGCTGGTCCTGGCCATCCCCGTGGTCGGGTTGCGGCTCGGCTTCCCCGACGAGGGCAACTACGCCGAGGGCACCGACACCCGCATCGCCTACGACCTGGTGGCCGAGGCCTTCGGTCCGGGCTCCAACGGCCCGCTGCTGGTGGCGGCCGAGCTCCCCGAGGGCGTCACCGTCGACCAGCTGGGGCCGGTCACCGAGGCCCTCAGCTCGACCGAGGGCATCGCCCCCGAGGGCGTCGTCGGCCCCATCCCCAACACCCTGGTGGACGGCCCCGACGGTGCGGGGGGCCCGGCGGCGACGCCGACGGCGGTGCTGTGGCGGATCACACCGAGCACCGCGCCCCAGGACGAGGCCACCACCTCGTTGGTGCACCGCCTCCGCGACGACGTCCTGCCCACCGCCACCGAGGGCCTCGGCCTCGACCCCGCGGTGACCGGCAGCGTCGCGGTCAACATCGACTTCTCGACCTACCTGTCGGCCCGGCTCGTCTGGTTCTTCGGCGCGGTGCTGACGCTGTCGTTCATCCTCCTGATGGTCGTGTTCCGGTCGCTGCTCGTGCCGCTGAAGGCGGTGATCATGAACCTGGTGTCGATCGCCTCGGCGTTCGGCGTGGTCGTGGCCGGGTTCCAGTGGGGCTGGCTGGGCACGCTGCTCGACTTCGACGGCGCCCCGGTCGAGCCGTTCATCCCGATGATGCTGTTCGCCATCGTGTTCGGCCTGTCGATGGACTACGAGGTGTTCCTGCTCTCGCGGGTCCGGGAGGAGTGGCTCCGCACCGGCGACTCGCACACGTCGGTGGCGAACGGCCTGGCGGCCACCGCCCGCGTCATCACGGCCGCGGCGTTGATCATGGTGGCGGTGTTCGGCGGCTTCATGCTGGAGAACAACCGCACCGTCCGGCTGATGGGCACCGGGCTGGCGACAGCCGTCCTGCTCGACGCCACGGTGGTGCGGATGCTGCTCGTCCCCGCGACCATGGAGCTGCTGGGAGACCGCAACTGGTGGCTGCCGAAGTGGCTCGACCGCATCCTCCCGAACATCGACGTCGAGGGCCACCACCACGACGAGGACGACGACGAGCCCGATGGTGTCGGCGGTCCCGACCGCGAGCCGGAG
This sequence comes from uncultured Iamiaceae bacterium, assembly GCA_964416885.1. GTDB lineage: Bacteria > Actinomycetota > Acidimicrobiia > Acidimicrobiales > Iamiaceae > Iamia. Next base: position 3,492 of record CAYQGF010000110.1, on the reverse strand, counting down.
ATGGCCCCGGCCTGACCCTCGTTCCTCGCCGGGCGCCGGTTCGGTGGTTCAGCCGCTCGGCGGTTCGGCGGTTCGGTGGTTCAGCCGCTCGCCGGTTCGCCGGTCTCCGCCCGGTCGGGGGCCGCTCACCAGTAGCCGTCCATCAGCTCGGTCGCCCAGCCCGGCTCGCGCACCGGGCCTCGGGCCGCGAAGCCGGTCATGTGGGGCTTGACGTCGAGCACGGGCGTCCCGTCGACGGCGTCGAGGCCCCGCACCCCCAGGACGAGGCCGTCCACCGTGACCAGGGCGCAGGTCGTCACCCCGATCCGGTTGGGCCGGGCCTTGGCCCGCTGGGCCAGGATGCCGACCTCGGGCCAGTCGGCCCGCCCTCGGGGGCGGCGGGCATCGGTCCGGACCGTCGCCGGGTCGACCCGGTCGAACAGGAACACCACGTCGACGTGGGAGAACTCCTCCAACCCGGCCGTGGCCCGCTCCCCCACCGCCGTGGGGTCGAGCTCGATGCGAGCCTCGACGTCGCCCCAGTCGTCGTCCACCGCCTCGGCCCGACCACCTCGGACCCACCCGATCGGCGCCACGGCGAAGGTGCTCACGGCCCGACGGTACCGCCACCCGCGTTCCCGGGGCATCAGCCCTGGTGGGAACCCAGGTCGCGATCGAGGTGAAAGGATTCCGCCACTGCAGTGGTCTAGATGGAGCATGAGGGGACGGGTGGCGACCGAAGCCGACTCAGACTTCAGCGACTTGGTCGCGGTGCCGCTCGTGAGCGTCCGACGTGCCGTCGTGGCGCGCTATGGCTCTGACGTCGGGATCGAGGTCGCCGCCGAGGCACAGGCCTGGGCGTGGGCTCATCGCGACGAAGTTCGTCTGTCCACCAATCGCGCCGGTCTGCTCTTTCGGGTCGCGCAGTCGCAGGCTCGGCCGTATCACCGTTGGAAGAGCCGATACCACTCCGTTGCTCTTCTTCCGGAACGAGCTGTTGGTTCCGGAGATACCGACCTGCTCGACCTCGTGGCTGCGCTGAGCAAGCTCACGGCATCGCAACGCGCCGCTGTCGTTCTCGTTCACGCTCATGGCGAGTCCTACGACGACGTCGCCTCGATGCTCGGGATCAGCACCGCCGCGGTGACCAACCATGTCCATCGAGGGCTGAAGCGCCTTCGTGCGATCCTAGGAGCTCCCTATGTCCCGTGATGCGCTGGAGGAACTACCACGACTCGGCGTCGTTCTCGACCGTCACGCCGAGGAGCGCACGACCGCTCCTGAGGTCGATCCCCAGTACGGCGGTGCGACAACTCCCTCTCGGCCCCCTCGCAGGTCTCGCCTGGCGCTGGCAGTCATGGTGATGCTGCTCGCGGGAGGCGCCGCGCTCGTCGCCTCCCGAGCGGCCACCGACGCACCGGACGCCGTCGCCTCACCGTCGACCGACACGCCGCCCATCGTCGCAGTCCTTCCTCCCCCCTCGTGGGCGCAGGCCGACGAGCGACACGTCGAACCCCCCGACGAGGACCGCAGCCGCGGGGCTCTCCTCGCGTCCTTGACCGGCGATATCGAGCATTCGGTGATGGTCGAGATCCTCGATGAACCGATGAACGACGACGCCGAAGCGGCGGTCGTCCACGTCGGACACCTCGAAGGCTTCTACATCGCCGATGAGGCGTCCGGCCGCTCAGTCCTCGTCGTCGGCGATGACCAAGTGAGAGTCGAACTCGTCGCCTCGACCGACTTCAGCCGATCACAGCTCGTGGAGCTTGCTGCCGAGATCGACCCGGCTCTCAGGGCCGACCAGCAGACCCTGGGGCCGGATTGGAAGCTGCTCGCCGCAGAACGAAGTGACGCGTCGCGCATCGTCCGCAGCTACTCCGTGCAGGCCGAGGGCATCGACGGGCGGGTCGCCGTGAGAAACATCTACAGCGACCAGGAGTCCGATCTGTGGTTCGTGGGCGGTGCCCACCTCGCGCGCGGCCAGACGGTGCGCGGCGCCGCCGGCTACGTGAACTACGACCCGTCGACGAGCACCGTTCGCCTGGCCTGGCACGAGGCGCCCAACCTGGTCATCGAGCTGACCTACCAGAGCGGCGCTGAAGATCCCACTCGTGAAGCGCGACGTCTTGCCGAGTCGCTCGTGGCGGCGGACGAAGCCACATGGGAGCAGTTCGTCGAGTAGCTCTCCTTGGGGGGGCTGCAATGGGGAGGCGGCCATCTCGACCGATGGCGGGGCGGCAGCGTCAGTCGAGACGCAAGAGAGTCAAGAGTTGTTCGACCACTCCGACCCGTCTGACACGGACCGCGAAATCATCATCGACCTTCGCTGTGTAGAGCACCGCGACGCTCAGGCGCCGGCTCGGGTCACAGAACGCAAAAGAGGAACCGGCGTTGCCCGAATGACCGAAGGAACCCTCACCGAGACCGTCACCGAAGTAGTGCCCGCGAAGGTCAAGCATGAACCCAAGCCCCCAAGATGCCGTGCGTTGCATCACGTGGTCGTACCTATCGACGACCCAAGGCCTGATCATCTCTCGGAGCAGGCCCTCAGCCAGGATGCTGGCAGTGTCATCGGGGGCTGCAACGAAGGCCAAGGGCACGTCGTCGGCCTCCCCCATGATCCAGTCGCAGACCTGGCCGTCACGGAACACCTGATGGTGCGCCGTCGCGGAAGTGGGCTCCCAGAAGCTCAGCGTGAAGGGGGCCGGCGCACCAGCAGGAGGCGCGCCGCCGAGCCTTTGAGGGCATCTCGACCACGGTCGACAAGCTCCTCGAGACTGACCCTGTCCGCCTCTGGGGTCTGATCCCCTGGGAAGGCCGTCACGAGCCAGGGGGGTGGCGCCGGAGATGCGAGACCAAGGGGAGCAGGGCCCAGCGACTGACAAGGAGCCCGATGTTCAGGGCGACTGCGACCAGCGGCCAGCGCTGCTCTGCGGTGGTGTCGGCGATGGCGATCGCCGCCAAGGCGGCCGCCGTTCCACACAGGTAGAGCCACCAACGCGAGTGTGCGTACAACGCCAGCCAGACGGCAAGGCCCAGCAGCACCATGCATGTGAGGCGCCTCGCCTCGGCCGCGTCGTAGGCCCGACCGAGGTCCGGATCGAGCGGCTCCGAGGTCGCCGCCAAGGCAGACCTCGATCCGATCAGTGACATCGCCAGCGCAAGGCTCGTCGCCGCGAGCTGCTTCCGTGCGTAGCTCATTCGGACTCGGTCTCCTTCTCCTTCTCTAGAGGACGTTGATGGGTCTGGCGCCGAGTTGACGGGGCCTGGATCCCGATCATCGACCGCGTCATATCAAGACAGCTCTTGCCATTCGTGCGCGTTTGCTTCAGCGACTGCCGAAAGAGCGTCCCGACGTCGTGAGCGTCCAGGGAGACCGGCAAGAACGCTCCGCGGCGTCGCAACCCGGTCGCAACCTTTTGGGCCCGGAAAGCAGGAGAGCCACCCCTAGGGGTGGCTCTGACCTGCGATTTGGTGGTCGGGCTGGGGAGATTCGAACTCCCGACCTCT
>CAYQGF010000109.1:255-9556 GCA_964416885.1 uncultured Iamiaceae bacterium | reverse complement strand
TGCGGCACCACCTGCTGTTGCCCGACGTCGCCACCCGCCGCGACCTCGACGACCCGGTGACCGCCGAGGGCGTGGCCGAGAAGGTCGGGTCGCTGCGGACGCTGCGGCTCCTGCACGCGTTGACCGTGGCCGACTCCCGGGCCACCGGCCCGTCGGCGTGGGGCACGTGGAAGGCCGGCCTGGTGGCGACCCTGGTCGAGCGGGCCGCCGTCGTGCTCGGCGCCGAACCGTCGGGACCGGCCGCGGCCCCGTTCCCGAGCGCCGAGCACCGGGCGCTGCTGGCGGCGGGGGAGCGGGTCGTCCACGGGGAGGGCACCATCCTCACCGTCGTCGCCCCCGACCGGCCCGGGCTGCTCCGCCGGGTGGCCGGCGCCGTCGCCCTCCACGACCTCGGTGTCCTCGCCGTCGACGCGGTGTCGTCCGACGAGGGTTGGGCCCTGGAACGGCTCACGGTCGAGCCGCCCGGCGACGAGCCGGTGCGGTGGGAACGGGTCACCGCGACCGTCGACGCAGTGCTCGACGGGCGGCTGGCGCTGCGGGCCCGTCTGGCCGAACGGGCCCGCACCCACCGGCCCCGGAGCCGCGTCCGCTCGGCCCATCAGGCCCCGCCCGAGGTGCGGTTCGACAACGACGCCTCCCGGGGGGCCACCGTCGTCGAGGTGCACGCCACCGATGCCCACGGCCTGCTGGAGCGGGTGTGCCGGGCGCTGGGCGAGATGGACCTCGACGTCCGGTCGGCCAAGGTCCAGACCCTCGGTGACCGGGTGGTCGATGCCTTCTACGTGTGCGGGGCCGACGGCGGCAAGGTCGTCGACGACCGCCACCAGGCCGAGGTCCGGCGGGCCCTCCTCCACGCCCTCACCACCGAGTGACGGCGGGTAGGTTCCGGGCGTGGACCGGGAGCCCCCTTCCCAAGCGGACCTCTTGCGCTGGAGCGAAGCTCTGGCCGGCATCGCCCGCACCGGGTTGGGGTTCACCAAGAGCACCTACGAGCGGGAGCGGTTCGAGGAGGTCCTGGCCGTGGCGGCCGACATCCGCCACGCCGCCGGTCACCCCTTCGACCCGGCCCAACTGGTGGTCGAGTGGATGAGGACCGTCGGCTCCGGCGTGCCCGGCTACGTCACCCCCAAGGTCGCCGTCGGGGCCGTCGTCGGTGACGAGGAGGGCCGGATCCTGCTGGTGCAGCGGGCCGACTCGGGGGTCTGGCTGTACCCCACGGGCTGGGCCGACATCGGCTACTCGCCGGCCGAGGTGGTGCGGAAGGAGGTGCACGAGGAGACCGGCGTCGAGTGCGAGGTCCAGCGCCTGCTCGCCGTGTTCGACGGGATGCGCCAGGGCTTCAGCCGCATCCCGCTCTACTCGCTCGTGTTCCTGTGCCGGGCCGTCGGCGGCGAGCTCGATCCCCATCCGCTGGAGTGCGCCGACGTCGGCTGGTTCCGGCGTGACGAGCTGCCCTCGCCGCTGGCCGGCGTCGACCACTGGGGTGCCCTCGCCTTCGCCGCCATCGACGGTGACGAGGCACCCACCTGGTTCGACGCCCCCCGGGACCGCCCCTGGCGGGGCTCGCCCAACGACGAGTAGCCCGAACCTGCGCCATCCGAACCTGCGGCAGATGTCGACCAAGACCGTCGACGACTGCCGCAGGTTTCGGGTTGGCGGGCGCCGGAGCGGACGGGTCGAACTTGCGGCAGTTGTCGGGCAAGACCGTCGATAGGTGCCGCAGGTTCGTGGGTGACGGGGCGGACATCCGAAGCTGCGGCAGTTGTGAGGCAAGACCGTCGATAGGTGCCGCAGGTTCGTGGAGCCGGTCCGTCCGCTCCGCCGGCACGGGGCGGCCCGGGGTACCGTCCGGGGCCATGGCCGAGTACGACCGCCTCTCCCCGCAGGACTCGGTGTTCCTCCACGTGGAGGACGACCACCAGCCCCTCCACGTCGGGGCCCTGGGCTACTTCGAGCGCCAGCCGTTCCTCGACGCCGAGGGCCGCTTCGACCTGGCCCGGGTCCGCCGCCGCATCGAGTCCCGCCTCCACCTGGTGCCCCGGTTCCGCAAGCGGATCATGAAGGTGCCCTTCGACCAGGGCCGTCCCATCTGGGTCGACGACGTCAACTTCGACCTCGCCTACCACGTCCGGCTCACCGCCATCCCGCCGCCCGGCTCGGAGGCCCAGCTCAAGCTGCTGATGGACCGCATCCAGGCCCAGCTCCTCGATCGGCGCCGGCCGCTCTGGGAGATCTGGTTCGTCGAGGGGGTCGAGGGGGACCGCGTCGCCCTGATCCAGAAGACCCACCACGCCCTGATCGACGGGATCTCCGGCATCGACGTGGCCACGGTGCTGCTCGACCTGGAGCCCGACGTCCCCGACGTCGACCCGGAGCCGTGGACGCCCGCGCCGCCGCCCGACGCCTCCACCCTCCTGGTCGACAGCCTGGTCGAGCGGGCCGTCGAGCCGGCCGAGCTGGTGCGCTCGGCCCGGGCCCTCACCCGCGGCCCGCAACAGGCGGCCGAGCGCCTGGGCCAGATGGCGCGCACCGTCGTCGACCTCACCCATCGGGGGCCGGGCGCGCCGTGGAACGTGCCGGTCACACCGCACCGCCGCTTCGAGCCGGCCCGCATCGAGCTCGACCGGGCCAAGGCGCTGCGGCGGGCCGCGGCCGGGCGGGGCGACGACCTGGCCGCCGTCACCCTCAACGACGTCGTCCTGGCGGCCTGCACCGGAGCGATGCGCAGCTACCTGCTCCACCGGGGCGAGACCGTCCCCGAGGGCCTCGTCTACCGGGCCATGGTGCCGGTGTCGGTCCGGGACGTGAGCGAGCAGATGGCGCTCGGCAACCGGGTGTCGATGATGGTGGCCGACCTGCCGGTGGGCGACCCCGACCCGGTCGAACGGCTGCGCTTCGTCCACGCCCACATGGCCAGCCGCAAGGAGATGGGCGAGGCGGTCGCGGCCGACACCCTGATGGAGCTCACCGGCTACGCCCCGCCCACCCTGCTCGGGCTGGCGTCCCGGTTGGCGGTCCGGGCCATGCCGGTCAACACGGTGATCACCAACGTCCCCGGCCCCCAGATCCCGCTCTACTGCATGGGCGCCAAGATGCTGGAGGCGTTCCCGTACGTCTGCGTGGTCGACGGGATGGCGATGATCATCGCCGTCATCTCCTACGACGGGCACCTGGCCTTCGGGCTGTCGGGCGACCGCAGCGCCGTCGCCGACCTCCACGTCCTCGCCAAGGGGATCGAGGGCGCCTTTGCCGAGCTGGAGGCCGTCCTGCTCCCGCCCGAGGCCGCGCCTGCGCCCAAGGCCAAGGCCAAGACGACCAAGAAGAAGCGGAAGCCGGCCTCGTGACGGCCCCGAGCGAGCCGTGGCCGTCGGCACGGGAGCTGGCCGACGCGGTGCGGGCCGGTCGCCGGAGCGCGGTCGAGAACGTCGAGCTGGCGCTGGCCACGGTCGCGGCCCGCGACGGTGAGCTGGGCGCCTTCGTCGTCCTCGACCCCGACGGTGCCCGGGCCGCGGCGGAGGAGGTCGACGCCGCGGTGGCCCGGGGCGAGGACCCGGGGCCGTTCGCCGGCGTGCCGATCGGCGTCAAGGACCTGGAGGACTGCGCCGGGCTCCCGACCAGCCGCGGCTCGTTGCTGTACCAGGGCCGGCCGCCGGTGGCCGAGGACTCGATCCACGTGGCCCGGCTGCGCGCCGCCGGAGCGGTCCCGCTGGGCAAGACGGCGGCGCCCGAGTTCGGCACCTTGAGCTGGACCCGTACCCGGGCCTGGGGGACGACCCGCAACCCGTGGGCCACCGACCGCACGCCGGGCGGCTCGTCGGGCGGGTCGGCGGCGGCGGTCAGCAGCGGGATGGTGCCGTTCGCCACGGCCAGCGACGGCGGCGGCTCGACCCGCAGCCCGGCTGCCTTCACCGGGTTGGTCGGCCACAAGTGCAGCTACGGCCGCATCCCCGAGCCCGGCCCGCTCGACTCGATGACCGCCTGCGTCGGCGCCCTGGCCACGACCGTCGGCGACGCGGCCCGGCACCTCGACGTCGTCTCCGGCCCCGACCCCCGCGACCGCACGTCGCTCCCGGCGCCCGGCCTGTCCTACGAGGCGACGATCGAGACGTTGGCGGTCGAGGGGCTGCGGGCCCGCTGGTCGCCCGACCTCGGCTATGCCGCGGTCGACCCCGAGGTGGCCGCCGTCGCCCGGGCCGCGGCGGGAGCGCTGGCCGAGGCGGCCGGCCTGGCCCTCGACGATGAGCCCGTCCGCCTCACCGACGCGGTCACCACCTGGCTCGACAGCGGGTCGATCGACATGTGGCTGGCCCTGGAGGACGGCATGTGGCCGGAGGTCGCCGACCAGCTCACGCCGTTCTCCCGCTGGGCGCTGGAGCAGTCGGCCGATGCCCCGCTGCGGTCGCTGGTCGGCCCGGCCCGGAAGCGGGCGGTGCTGGAGCGGGAGGTCGGCGAGCTGTTCACCCACGTGGACGTCCTGCTCACCCCGACCGTCGCGGTGCCGGCGTTCGTGGCCGAGGGGCCGCCGCCGTCGACCATCGCCGGCGTCCCCGTCCACCCGGCCATGGCCACGCCGTTCACCATGGTGGCCAACCTGTGCTGGAACCCGTCGACCTCGGTGCCGGCCGGGCTCACCGCCGACGGCCTCCCGGTCGGGCTGATGGTCACGGCCCGGCACCACCGCGACGACGTCTGCCTCCGCCTGGCCCGCATCCTCGAGCAGGCCCGCCCCTGGCCCCGCTTCGCCCCCGCACCCACCGAACTTTGAGCGGAAAAGACCGCCCCGCGGAACAGATCACTCAAAGTTCGCGCTGATCAGGCGGCGCGGGGTGCCGAGCGGGCCGTCGGGGCCGGGGCCGAGTGGGCCTCGACCCGTCGGATCAGGTCCTCGGCCGCGTCGATGCGCTGCTCGGCCAGGTCGAGCTCGACGCGGGCGTTGCGCACCGCGTCGTCGTGCCCGATCCGGTAGGACAGGCCGGTCAACACGTGGGGGAGAGCGAAGCGGGCCATGGCCGGCACGGTACGCCCGCCGTGTTGCGGGCGGCGGTCGCCCCCTTTGCCGGAGTGCGTCGGTTGGCTGAAGCGTGCGTGACCGGTCTCACCGTCCGTGGCCGCCGGGTGGGCCGGGCTACGGTCCGGGCCATGGGCGACGTCCTGGTTCGTGAGGTCACCGATGTCGACGAGGCCGAGGGCCTGGTCGAGGCCTTCGCCCGGCTCGTCCCGCAGCTCTCCCGGTCGGCGCAGCCGCCGGGGTCGAAGGAGCTGGCCGAGATGATCGCCTCGCCGACGGTCCACCTGCTGGTCGCCGAGGACGCCGGGCACGTCGTGGGGTCGCTGACCCTCGTCGTCTTCCGCATCCCCACCGGCCTGCGGGCCTGGATCGAGGACGTCGTCGTCGACTCCGCCGTCGAGCGCGGGGGCATCGGCACCAAGCTCAACCGCTTCGCCCTCGACCTCTCGGCCGAGCTGGGCTGTCGCACCGTCGACCTGACCAGCCGCCCGAGCCGCGAGGCCGCCAACCGCCTCTACCAGCGCCTCGGCTTCGCCCCCCGCCAGACCAACGTCTACCGCTTCGACGCCGAGTAGGGGGCGCGCCCCGTGAGCGCTCCCACGGTTGCTCCGGTCGACGACGGTCGGGTGCCCTTCGGCCGCTCCCTGTGGCCGTGGCTGGTGGCAGCGACGGCGTTCGTCGCCCTCGTCGGGGCGGGGAGCTTCCGGGCCGCGCCGAGCGTGCTGATCGGCGCCCTCCAGGACGACCTCGGCTGGTCGCGGGGCGTCATCTCGCTGGCGGTGATGGTCAACCTGATGCTCTACGGGCTGACCGCGCCCTTCGCCGCCGCCCTGATGGACCGCTTCGGGATGCGCGCCGTGGTGGCCGCCGCCCTGTCGCTGATCGCCCTCGGCAGCGGGCTCACCCTCTTCATGACCGAGCCGTGGCAGTTCGTCCTCTGCTGGGGCCTGCTCGTCGGCCTGGGCGCCGGGTCGATGGCCCTGGCCTTCGTCGCCACCGTGACCAATCGGTGGTTCGTGCGCCGCCGGGGCCTGGTCACCGGCGTGCTCACCGCCGGTGGGGCCGCCGGACAGCTCGTCTTCCTGCCGCTGCTGGCCTGGCTGGCCGACGACCACTCGTGGAGGGCCGTCTCCCTGGCCGTCACGATCGCCGCCCTGGCCGTCGTGCCCCTGGTGCTCCTCTTCCTCCGCAACCGTCCGCAGGACGTCGGCGTCGACGCCCACGGTGCCGGCGACCCCGGCTACCCGGTGCCCCCGCCGGCCCCGGCACCGGGCGAGGTCCGGGGGGCGGCGTCGCGCACGGTGCGCGTGCTGCGGGACGCCGGCCGCACCAAGGTGTTCTGGTTCCTGGCCGGCACCTTCGCCATCTGCGGCGCCAGCACCAACGGCCTGGTCGGTACCCACTTCATCCCGGCCGCCCACGACCACGGCATGGGGGAGACGGCGGCGGCCGGCCTGCTCGCTCTGGTCGGGATCTTCGACATCGCCGGCACGGTCGTCTCGGGCTGGCTCACCGACCGGGTCGACTCCCGGGTGCTGCTCACCGTGTACTACGCGGGCCGGGGCGTGTCGCTGGTCTTCCTGCCGATGCTCCTCGCCGACCACGTCCACCCGCCGATGCTGTTCTTCATCATCTTCTACGGGCTCGACTGGGTGGCGACCGTGCCCCCGACGGTCGCCCTGTGCCGTCAGCACTTCGGCGACGACGGCGCCATCGTGTTCGGCTGGGTGCTCGCCTCCCACCAGGTCGGTGCCGGCCTGGTGGCCCTCGGCGCCGGCCTCGTCCGCGACGGGCTGGGCTCCTACGACGTCGCCTGGTACGCCGCCGGCGGCCTCTGCCTCGTCGCCGCCGTCATGTCCTCCCGCATCCCGGTCCGCCCCCGGGCGGGTGGTGTCGGACACCTCGTGCCCGGCGGGGTCGGGGGGTCAGTCCGGGACGGCTTCGAGGGCGCCGGGGGGTGAGGGGTCGCGGTCGGACCAACGGGCGACGAAGGCGAAGCCGTCGCCCCGGACGGCCGAGTGCCGCCATTCGAGGGGCCCGGCCGTCCCCTCGGTGACCCGCTCGATGGCGAACACGGGGTCGCGGGCGCCGAGCTGGAGGAGGCGGCGTTGCTCGGGGGTCGGCATCTCGGGCCGCAGCCGCTCCCACCCCGACACCGGTCGGGCGCCGCAGCGCGAGCGGAGCTCGTCGTAGAGGGCGGTGCGGGCGAAGTCGACGGTGAGGAGGGGCCGGGCCACGGTGGCGGGCAGCCATGAGCAGTCGACGGCGACCGGCCGCTCGTCGGCGAACCGGACGCGCTCCAGGTACACGAGGGCCGAGCCCCGCCGGAGGCCGAGGACCGCAGCCGCCTCCTCCGCGGCCGGGTCGCCCCGTCGTTCGGCCAGCGCTCGGACCTCGCTGCGCTGCGTGAAGCCCTGCGACTCGATCGACCGGTACAGGCTGTAGAGGGCGCCGAGGGGTTGTTCGAGGCCCCGGTCGGGCACCCGGCTGCCCCGGCCCCGCTCCCGCACGACCAGGCCGTCCTCCTGGAGGCGACGGACCGCCTCTCGGGCGGTGTGACGGCTCACGCCGTACTGCTCCACCAGCTCCGCGTCGCCGGGGAAGTGGTCGGCCAGCTCGCCCGCGGCCAGCCGTTCCCGCAGGTCGTCGGCCACCTGGCTCCACAGGGGGAGCGGACTGCTGCGGTCGACCTGTCGGGGCACGGGCCGAACCTACGGGCCCTCTGTCGGGGCGGCAACACCGGGCCGCGAACGGTTGCGGATCACATCCGGACGTCCTAATGTACGGACATTCGGATAATCGAGGAGATGTCGAGATGCGCTTCACGCAGTACTACCTGGACTGCCTCTCCCAGGCGAGCTACCTGGTGGCCGACGAGGGGACCGGCCTGGCCGCCGTCGTCGACCCCCGCCGCGACGTGGGCGAGTACCTCGCCGACGCCGAGGCGGCCGGGCTGACGATCCGCTGGGTGATCGAGACCCACGTCCACGCCGACTTCCTCTCCGGGCACCTGGAGCTGGCCGCGGCGACCGGCGCCGACATCGTCTACGGCGAGGCCGTCGACACCGACCTCGACGTGTACCGGGCCGCCGACGGCGAACGGCTGTCGCTCGGCGACGTGACCCTGGAGGTCCGGGCCACCCCCGGCCACACCCCCGAGTCCATCTCCGTGGTCGTCTGGGAGCACGCGGACGACGAGGTCCCCTACGGCGTCCTCACCGGCGACACCCTCTTCATCGGCGACGTGGGCCGCCCCGACCTGCTCTCGTCGTTCGGGGTGTCGGCCGACGACCTGGCCGGTCGGCTCTACCAGAGCCTCCACGGGAAGCTGCTCACCCTCCCCGACGAGACCCGGGTGTTCCCCGGCCACGGGGCCGGCTCGGCCTGCGGCAAGAACCTCTCGACCGAGACCGCCTCGACCATCGGCGAGCAGCGCCGCACCAACCACGCCCTCGCCCCGATGAGCCGGGAGCGCTTCGTCGCCCTCGTCACCGAGGGCCAGCCGCCGGCGCCGGCCTACTTCTCCTTCGACGCCACGGCCAACCGCACCGACCACGCCCTGCTCGACGCCCGGCCGCCCCAGCCCCTCGGCCTGGCCGCCGTGGTCGCGGCCCGGGCCGACGGGGCCGTCCTGCTCGACGTCCGCGGCCCCGACGACTTCGCCCGGGCCCACGTCGCCGGCTCGGTCAACGTCGGGCTCGACGGTCGCTTCGCCGAGGCCGTCGGCGCCGTGCTCGCCCCCGACGACGAGATCGTGCTCGTCGCCGACCCCGGCACCGCCCAGGAGGCCCGGGTCCGGCTGGGCCGCATCGGCTTCGACCGGGTGCTCGGCGCCCTGGAGGGGCCGGAGGCCGACCTGGCCGACCACCCGGGCGAGGCCCGCCAGGCCTCCCGGCTGACCGCCACCGCCCTCGACGACCGGCGGGCCACCACGGCCGGCGTCCAGGTCGTCGACGTCCGCAACCCCGCCGAGCGGCTCGGCGGGACGATCCCCGGCGCCCTCCCCATCCCCCTGGCCGAGCTGCGCCGCCGGGCGACCGACGAGCTCGACCTCGACCGGCCCGTCGTCGTCCACTGCGCCGGCGGCTACCGCTCGTCGATCGCCGCCAGCTGGCTGCGGGCCCAGGGCGCCCCGTCCGGCGGTGCGGGGCTGCTCGAACTGATCTCGCGCTTGCGCGACCGCGGATACCTCAGCCATGCCCTGATGATCGACCAGGAGCCGCCACCGGCCTGGACGCAGCAGCTCGGCGACTACGCCTTCGAACCCAGCCGCGCCGGTCATTCGGCGGATCG
>CAYQGF010000109.1:0-245 GCA_964416885.1 uncultured Iamiaceae bacterium | reverse complement strand
CGACGCTCGCCTCACCCCGGCCGACCTGGCTGCCTGGCTGGCCGAGGGCCGCGACCTGCGGCTGCTCGACGTCCGCACGCCCGCCGAGTTCGAGACGGCCCACGTCCCCGGCTGCTACAACGTGCCCCTCGCCGTCCTCGACGAGCACGCGGCCGAGCTGCACCGCCACCTCGACGTCCCCGTCGTGCTGGTGTGCCGCTCGTGGAACCTGGCCGGGCAGGCCAACCGCACCCTCCCCCCCGCCG
>CAYQGF010000108.1:0-9569 GCA_964416885.1 uncultured Iamiaceae bacterium | reverse complement strand
CGGGCGATGGCCCTCGTGCGGTACTCGGCGGAGGCGGCGAGGTTGCGGGCCAGGCTGAGGTCGCCGAGCCCGGCGACCCGGGCGGCCCAGTAGGCCCAGCCGTCGGCCTCCGGGGCCCGGCCCAGCAGCGACCGGTAGAGCGCGGCGACCCGGTCCCGCCGTGACTCCAGGGACCCGTACACCTGCACCGCGACCCACGACGGCCCCTTGACCGCCGCCCGGCCGGCCCAGTAGCGGACGTCGTCCGGTGTCGCCGTCCGGCCCAGGACCGCCCGGTAGAGGTCGGCCACCCACGCCTCGACCGAGCCGGAGCTGCGCCGGTACTCGGGGGACGCGTAGAACTGCGCCGCCACCTGGGCCACGGTGAACCGCCGCGACCGCAGCGCCCCCACCCAGAAGGCCAGCCCGGCCGCGTCGGGGGCTCGCCCGAGCGTGTCCCGGTAGAAGCCGGTGACGATCGCCCCCAGCCACTCGTTGCTGCTGGTCAGGCCGGTGAGCACCGAGCCCCGGGTGGCGCCGGAGTCGAGGAGGTTGACCATGCGGGCCAGCTCGTCGTCGGTCGGGCCACGGCCCAGGAAGTCGTGGTGGGCGGCGGTGGCGAAGGCGTCGGCGTGGGGGTCGACGGGGCCGGCGCAGCTGTCGGTCCGCTGGACGACCTGCTCGTACAGCCACTCCGACGAGCGCTGCTGGATGTCGGGGACCCGGGTCTCGTAGATCTCGTGGCCCTGGCCCGGGTAGCTCACCAACCGGGTGGGCAGCCCGGCCTGGCGCATGTTCCGCTCGGTCATCTGGGCGAGGGAGTAGGGGATGAGCGGGTCGGCGGTGCCGTGGAGGAAGATGGCGCCGGCGTCGCCCGGGTTGGCCAGGCCGTCACCGGCGGTGCCGGCGATGCTGACGACGGTGCACACCCGGGACGACAGCCCGGGCGTGCCGCTGGAGCCGGGGTCCTCGGGCGTCAGACCGGCGACGAGGGCGGTGACAGCGCCGGCCGAGATGCCGCCCACGGCGACCTTGCCCGGGTCGATGCGGTAGGTCACGGCCTCGGAGCGGAGCCAGCGCACGGCGGCCTGGAGGTCGTGCTTGGCGGCGAGGATCCGCGCCAGGCCGTTGGCGTCGACCGGGTACCGGAGCATGCCCCCGTCCTCGTCGAGCCGGTAGGTGATCGAGGCGGCCACGAAGCCCCGCTTGGCGTACTCGATGGCCAGCGGGGCCAGCTGCTCCTTCTCGCCGAAGGAGAAGCCGCCGCCGAAGGCCAGCACGATCAGCGGGCGCCGGGCGAGGGTGTCGCCGGCCGGCTCGTAGAGGTCGAGGTCGAGCTGCTGGATGCCCCGGCCCCCGAAGTCGGGCCCCGAGCCGAACACCAGGTTCCTGGTGACCGTGACCCCGTCGAACACGCGGTCGACGTACCGCGCCGGCTCCGCTCCTGCGGCTGGCGCCGGGCCGGCCACCCCCGGCGGGCCGAGCGCCGCCACCACGGCCAGCACGAGCACGAGCACGACCCCACGACGACCCACGGCGGCGGACACTACGTGGCGAACGGCCGAGGTCGTCGTCGGCCCGGTCGTCGACGACCCGTTGGACCGCAGAGGCGCTCGGCCTCGTTGGCGTCGCCGGGCAGGGCGCGTCACCATGTCGGCATGGACCTGACCTACCCGCCCGAGGCCGAGGAGTTCCGCACCGAGATCCGGGCCTGGCTCGAGGAGAACCTCCCCGACGGCTGGTTCGACGAGGGCTTCTCGATGACCCCCGAGGCGCGGGCCGCCTTCAACGAGGAGTGGACCGAGAAGCTCTTCGCCGGCGGCTGGATCTGCGCCACCTGGCCCACCGAGTACGGCGGCAAGGGGCTCTCGACCATCCAGGGCGTGGTGCTCAGCGAGGAGTTCTCCCGGGCCAAGGCACCGATGCGGGCCGACTTCTTCGGCGACACCCTGGTCGGGCCGACGATCCTCCAGTACGGCACCGAGGAGCAGAAGAAGCACTTCCTCCCGCAGATCCTCAAGGGCGAGGTGCGCTGGTGCCAGGGCTTCTCCGAGCCCGAGAGCGGCTCCGACCTGGCCTCGCTCAACACCAAGGCCGTGCTCGACGGCGACGAGTGGGTCATCACCGGCCAGAAGGTGTGGACCACCCAGGCCCAGTTCGCCGACTACTGCTTCGTCCTTGCCCGCACCGACCCCGACGTCAAGAAGCAGGCCGGCATCTCCTACCTGCTGGTGCCGATGCAGCAGGACGGCATCGAGGTGCGGGGCATCGTCCAGCCCGACGGCACCGACGAGTTCAACGAGGTCTTCTTCGACGGCGCCCGCTGCCCGAAGGAGAACGTCCTCGGCGGCGTCAACAACGGCTGGACCGTCGCCAACTCCACCCTCGGCTTCGAGCGGGGCATGTCGGCCACCACCGGCCACCGTCGCTTCGAGGAGGAGTACCGGCTGCTGGTCGAGCAGGCCCGGGCCAACGGGAAGATCGGCGACCCGCTGGTCCGCCAGGGCCTGGCCCGCTACCACACCAAGATCCAGATCCTCCGCATCAACGGCCTGCGCAACCTGACGGCCGCCCTCACCGGGAAGCGTGACGCCGGCACCGCAGCGCTCGGGGCCACCAACAAGATGTTCTGGTCCGAGATGCACAAGGAGGCCATGGAGCTGGCCCTCGACATCTTCGGGGCCGGCGCCATGTTGTCGACCGTCGGCCCCGACAAGGGCTCGTGGCCCGGCACCGCCCGCACCGAGGGCCGTGAGGCCTACCCGGTCAGCCCGATGGTGTCGGCCTTCTTCTTCAGCCGCAGCGAGACCATCTGGGGCGGCACCAGCCAGATCCAGCGCAACATCGTCGGCGAGAAGGTCCTCGGCCTCCCCCGGGAGCCCAAGCCCCCCACCGCCGGCTGATCAGGACGGGACGACGGTGACCGGGCAACGAGGCCCGGGCGACCGGGCCAGCCGCCCGTCGGCCGTCACCAGGGCGACGTCGAGGGCCTCGGCGAGGGCGACGTACGTGGCGTCGTAGGCCGTGAGGTTGGCCCGCAGCTCCCACACCCGGTCGAGCAGGCCGACGGCGGCGAAGCGTTCGACCCCCATGCGCGTCCATGTCCCGAGAGCACGCTCGGCATCAGCCTCGGTGACGTCGCCCTGGAGCACCATGCGCCGCAGGGCATGGGTGACCTCTGAGTCGACCAGGTGGGGAACGGCGAGGGCCTCGTCGCGTTGGAGCGCCCGAGCGTCGCCCTCGTTCAGCAGCCCCAGGACGACGGCCGAGGCGTCGATCACGATCACCGTTCGGCGCGGCCGGCCTCCAGCGCCGCGACCACCACGTCGACGTCGACCCGGTGGTCGGGGAGCGCGTCGAGCAGATCGGCGTTGTCGGCGCGCCGGGACATGCGGGTCAGCTCCCGGACGGCGTAGGCCGAGACCGACATCCCCTCACGGGAGGCCAGGTCCGCCAGCCGCGCCCCGACCTCGTCCGGCACGTTGCGCAGGTAGAGGGTCGCCATGTCGCAGAATGCTAGCGCGGGGCTCGCAACCTGCGATGCGCGCTAGCCGGCGCCGAGACGGTCGAGCAGGGACTCCAGCTCCTCGGCGCTCGGGGCGACCGTGCGTGCCCGCACGATCCCGTCCGCATCGACGATCACCGTCTCCGGCACCGCCTGGACGGTCCACGCCGCGGCCTGGGTATCGGTGAGGTGCAGGACGGGCCAGTCGACCCCATGCTCGGCGAGGAAGTGGTCGGCGGCTTCGGGGCCGTCGTCGACCACGAGGGTGACGGGCCGGCCGGGGCCATCAGGGTGGGCCTCCCGGTACTCGGCGACCGTGTCGAGCAGCGGCCCGCATGGGACGCACCAGGAGGCCACGAAGGTCACGATGGCCCACTCGCCCTGGTCCTGGGGGGAGACGAACGGGCCCAGGTCCGACTCGGTACCGACATACGGCGGGGCTGGTTCCCCGGCCCGGGCGTCCGGCACCTCGATGGCCGTGGTCGATGTCGGCTCCTGCTGCGGCCGGGTGGAGCCGGGGCCGTCGTCGATCGTGGTCGGCACGTGTCCCACCTCGGGTGCGGTGGTCGTCGGCGCGGTGTCGTCGTCGGCGATGCCGTAGATCGCCCGCCACGTCGCTTCGTCGACCAGCCGCACCGACCGGGCCAGGGCGAGGGCGTCCTCGGCGGTCCCCCCGCGGGTGTCGACGGCCACCGTCGTGCCGTTGGCCGCGGCCCAGGTCACCGTGGCGCCTTCGCCGTTCTCGGCCGCCCAGCCCGCCGTCCCGTTGACCGATGTCCGCCGGGCCGAGCCGTAGCGGACCAGGTTGACGAAGGGGTCGTCGGTCGACGTGGTGACGCCGACCCACTCGACGTCGGGCGCCGCGGCCGGGCGCTCGACGTCGACGCTGCGGAGGGTCGGCGGCCCGACGGTGAAGGGGGGAGCCAGGAGGGAGAGACCGGGCGGGAGCGGACCGATCTCCAGCCTCGCCGGCCCGGTCGCGTCGGGGTGGGTGACGAGGCTCTCGGGGCCGAGGTCGCCCAGGAGGTCCACCGCGTCGGGGCTCCCGGTGACGAGGAGGATGGGGTCGGTCTCGATCGCGACCGAGGTCATGCCGCGGGACCGGTCGATCCAGGCGTCCCGGCCGGCGAAGACGGTGGGTGTCCCGGCGACCGCCTCCCCGGCGGGTCGGTCGCTGACGGGGACCTGGAGGAGGACCAGGCCCGACACCCGGTCGCCGTCGGTCCGGCCGATGATGGCCTGCACGGGGTCGCCCGGGGGGCCTGCCTCGGAGGGCCAGAAGTTCGGGGTGACGGCGCCGTCGGCGTCGGACGGGCCGTCGCCGAGGACGGGGAAGAGGTCGTCGAGGCCGGGAGCCGTGGCCTGCTCGATCGTGGTCGGGTCGGGTGCCCGGGCCGCGAGGGCCACGGTGCCGACGACCAGGAGGACGAGGACCGCAGCCGCCGCGAGGGCGAGGTGGCGGCGGGTGCGGGCGGGGCGGTCGGTGAGACGGACCACGACCTCGCCGCGGGTGACGGCGTCGAGGTCGTGGTGGGGCACGACGGCGGTGGCGGAGCGGGCCAGGAGGTCGGTGAGCCGGGCGTCGAGGTCGTCGCGGTCGGGCGGGTCGAGGTCGGTCATGCGAGGGCCTTTCGGAGGGCGCGGAGGCCGCGCTGGAGCCAGGGGCCGACCGAGCCGGGTCGACAGCCCAGGAGCTCGGCGATCTCCCGGTCCGGGAGCTGGAGGTAGAAGCGGAGGACGACGACCGCCCGGTGGTTGAACGGCAGGGCAGCGAGGGCGTCCCAGAGGTGCTCGTCACCGGGCTGGGCCCGCTCCACGAGGAGGGGCAGCTTGGCGGTGGCGGTGGCCCGCCGTCGGGCGTGGTCCCGGCAGCGGTTCAGCACCGCTCGGGACAGGTACGGGCCGGGGTCCCGCAGGTCGTCCCAGCGCCGGTACACCTCGACGAAGGCGTCGTGGACCACGTCGTGGGCGCTGTCGACCGAGCCCGTCAGCAGGGCCGCCCGTCGGACCTGGCCGGGCAGCTCGCGCTGGTAGAAGGCGGCGAAGCCGTCGTCCGCGTCGTCGGCGGCGGGGTAGGCGCCCGCAGGGCTCGTGATCACACGAGTATCCACGTCCGGGCGCCCCGCGTTCGTACACCCCGGCGCCGGGCGGTCCCCGTTCGTCGGTCAGAAGGGCCGGTGGTGACGGGGGTCGTCGAGGGCGTCGCGGGCCGAGCGGGACCGGCGACGAGGACGTCGGGCCCCTTCGTCGGCCCGTACCGGCCCGGTGTCCAGGTCGCCGCTGGTGGACACCAAGGTCCAGACCGCCCGCGCCGTCCAGCGCACCGCTCGACCGACCAACGACCGTCGTTCCGCCATCGCTCCAGCGTGCCCCACGACGGCGGCTTCGGCTCGGCGGCTTCGGCCCGGCGGGGCGGCGGCTGGCAGGATCGGGCCGTGGAGTTCGAGCTGTCCCCGGAGCTGGAGTCCCTGGCCGCCGAGGCCCGAGCGCTGGGGGAGGAGTGGGCCGCCCGCAGCGACATCGCCGAGGAGTCGTGGATCGTCGGCCACGACGTCGAGGTGGCCAAGGCCCTCAGCGAGCGGGGCTGGCTGGGGATGACCTGGCCGGTCGAGCACGGTGGGGGCGGGCGCAGCGTGCTCGAGCGCTTCGTCGTGTTCGAGGCCCTGATCAGCACCGGCGCCCCCATCGCGGCGTCGTGGTTCGCCGACCGCCAGATCGGCCCGACCCTCCTGGAGTTCGGCACCCCCGACCAGCAGGAGCGCTTCCTCCCCGGGATGCTCTCCGGCGACGCCATGTGGGGCATCGGCATGAGCGAGCCCGACGCCGGCTCCGACGTGGCGTCGATCCGCACCCGGGCGGTGCGCGACGGCGACGAGTTCGTCGTCGACGGCCAGAAGGTGTGGACCTCCGGCGCCGCCCACGCCGACCACGTGTACCTGGTCGCCCGCACCGACCCCGACGCCCCGCCGCACAAGGGCCTGTCGGAGCTGATCGTCGACCTCCGCTCGCCCGGCGTCACCGTCGAGCCCATCCTCGACATGACCGGCAGCCGCCACTTCTGCGAGGTCTACTTCGACTCGGTGCGGGTGCCGGCCGAGAACCTGGTGGGCGAGCTCAACGGCAGCTTCAAGCAGATCATGCGGCAGATGGAGCACGAGCGGGGCGGCATCGACCGGCTCGTCTCGAACCGTCGGCTCTACCAGGACGTCCTGCCCCTCGCCGACCTCTCCGACCTGCGGGTGCGGGAGGAGGTCGCCCACCTGGAGACCGGCTACCGGCTCGGTCGCCTGCTCGTCCTGCGGGAGGTGCTGGGCCAGGCCCCCAAGGGCTTCTCGGCCGCCACCAAGACCTTCTGCACCGAGCACGAGCAGCGGGTCGCCGCCTTCGTCGCCAAGGTCCTGGGCCCGGCCGCCACCCTCGCGGACCCGGGCCTGCGCTTCCGGGCCTCCCGCAACATCGCCTACGGCCCCGCCTACACGATCATGGGCGGCACCGCCGAGATCCTCCGCAACATCCTCGCCGAGCGCGTCCTCGGCCTCCCCCGCTGACCCCGACACCCGACCACCCGACCCACCCCCCAACTTCGTACGGAACCCCGCAGGATGATGCGGAGTCCGTCCAAAGCTCGCTGCAGCTGATCCGCTAGGAGACCCGTGCCCGTCACCCTCGACCGCGCCGACGGCGTGGCCACCATCACCGTCGCCAACCCGGGGCTCCGCAACGCCCTGAACGTCGACCTGGCCCGGGAGCTGATCGCCGTCTGCGAGGAGGTCGACGCCGACGCCTCGATCGGGGCCGCCGTGATCCGGGGCGCCGACGGCACCTTCTGCTCCGGCGCCGACCGCACCCTCCTCGACGCCGCTGTCGACCAGTCCGGCGAGCCGCAGTACCCGTCGATGGGGCTGATCTACGAGTCGTTCCACCGGGTCGGGAAGCTGGCCGTCCCGGTCATCGGCGCCATCCGGGGCGCGGTCGTCGGCGCCGGCACCAACCTGATGCTCGCCACCGACCTCCGGGTCGTCGCCGACGACGCCAAGGTCCTGGCCGGCTTCCTCCGCATCGGCGTCCACCCCGGCGGTGGCTTCTTCACCCTGGCCGGCCGCAGCGGGGGACGGGAGACCGCCGCCGCCCTCGGCCTCTTCGGCGAGATGCTGGTCGGCGAGCAGGTCGTCGCCGCCGGCCTGGCCTGGGAGGCGGTGCCCGACGCCGAGGTCGAGGACCGCGCCCACGCCCTCGCCGCCGTGGCCGCCGCCGACCCCGAGCTGGCCCGGGTCGCGGTCGAGACCTACCGCCGGGAGCTGGGCCCGCCCGCCATCCCGTGGGACGTCGCCATCAACTACGAGCGCCCCAGCCAGATGTGGAGCCTCACCCGCCGCGCCGCCCAGGCCGACTGACCGATCGCCGTACGCGAAGTGCCAGGCACTTCGCGTACGCCGCGGGCCTGGAGGGGCGAGCGCCCGAGCGGCGAAGGTGGGGGGATGACGCTCGACCCGTCCGAGGCCCTGCCGACGTTGCCGCTGGGGAGCGACAGCGTGATGTGGCGGGTGGCGACCGAGCCCGCCTTCCTGCTGCCGTCGGGGCCGCGGGCGCTGCTGCTCCAGGTCGCCCACCCGATCGTGGCGGCCGGGGTCGCCGACCACTCCGACTACGAACGCCGACCCTGGGTGCGCCTGATCGCCACCATCGACGTGATGAACAAGCTGGCGTTCGGGACGCCCGAGGGCTCGGCCCGCCAGGCCCGCAAGCTGCGGGAGCGCCACGCCGAGATCACCGGCGACCTGTCCGACGGTCGGCGCTACCGGGCCCTCGACGCCGACAACATGCTCTGGGTCTGGGCCACGCTCGTCGACACCCTGGTCGTCAGCTACGAGCGCTACGTCCGGCGCCTCGGCGGCGCCGAGCGTGACCGCCTGTACGCCGAGTGGAAGGCGGTCGGCCGGGCCTGCGGCGTCCCCCTCGCCCGGCTGCCCGAGACGTGGGACGACTTCCGGGCCTACGTGGCCGCGGTCGAAGCCGGCACGCTCGGGGCCACCGACACCGCCCTCGCCGTCGCCGACCAGATCGTCCACCCGCCGCTGCCGTGGCCGGTCGGGCCGCTCGTCGGCCGGGGCCTGGCCGCCCTGACCTCGCCGGTGCTGCCCGAGCCGCTCCGCACCGAGCTGGGCCTGGCCCCGCCGGGTGAGGCGGCCGAACGGGCCGCGGCCCTGGCCCGTCGGGTCGCGGCCGCGACGCCCGACCCGCTGCGGCGCGCCCCGCTCCGGGCCGTCCTCACCCTCTGGTGTCGCCCGCCCCGCCTCCCGCGGCTGACCCCCGCGGCGCGCACAATGGGGTCAGACCCCGTTGTGCGCGCCCGCGCTGCTCAGTAGAGGTTCTTGCGGTAGTCGGACTCGATGCCCTTGCTCATCATCGTCTCGTTGATGAGCTTGCGGGCCGCCTTGGCCGCCATGCCCGGGTCCCGGTTGCGCTTGACGTGGTCGACCCACACCTTGGTGCCCTTGGGCAGGGTGCCCGGCGCGATGTGGCGGCTCGGGTCCCACAGGCCCGAGGCCGCGAGCGCGGCGTCGGGCCGGAGCTCGGCGTGGGCCACGTCGATCACGACCGCCGCCTTCGGCGTCTTGCCGTTGACCTCCATGGCGGCCCGGAGGGCCTCGTCGTCGGTGGTCCGGGCCGTGCCCCGGACCTCGAGGACCCGGTCGTCGCCCGGCACCAGGGCCAGGAGGCCGATGGCCGGGTCGGTCAGCAGGTTGTGCAGGGTGTCGGTGCGGCGGTTGCCGGGCCGGTCGGGGAGGGCGAGGGTGCGGTCGTCGATGGTCAGCACGAAGCCGGCCGGATCGCCCTTGGGGCTGACGTCGGCCTCCCCGTTGCCGTCGACCGAGGTCAACAGCACGAACGGCGACCGGGCCAGGAACGCCTGGGCGTCGGGGTCGGCGAGCGCACCCGGCGGGGCCGGGCCGTCGGATGCGGTGTCCGGCCCGGTGCCGGTGCCGGTGCCGGTGCTGTCGGGCGTGGTCCCCTTCGCCCACAGCTTCGAGCGGATCACCGCCTTGGCGCAGTGCAGGAAGGCCTCCTCGACCTCCAGGTGGGG
>CAYQGF010000107.1:0-9605 GCA_964416885.1 uncultured Iamiaceae bacterium | reverse complement strand
CGTTCCACCTCTACGAGGAGTGGGAGTCGGCCGAGGCCAACGCCGCCCACTCGGCCTCGGACCACCTGGCCACCTTCATGGCTGGGATCGCCGAGCTGGCCGTCCGCAGTGCTCGGCTCGACCGCTACGAGGTCGCCACCGCCGAACGGATCATGTGACCGGCCCCGGTCAGGCGTAGTAGCCGACGACGTCGAGCACGAGGTCGGTCGCCAGGCTGGCGTGGACCCGGACCCGGCCGGCGGCGTCGACCGCGGTGGTCGGCGTGGTGGTGAAGCGCCCGGCGTTGCCGCCCCACACCAGGCTGTTGGCGACGGGCTTGGCCACGCCGTTGGCCCACACCGTGAAGTTGCCGTTGCCGGCGGTGGCGTTGACCAGCAACACGGTCAGCAGGGCCGCGGTGGCACCCTCGGGGATGGCCGGCCGCAGGTCGAGCACCCGGGTCTGGTTGGCGCCGATCTTGGTCTTGGGGCCGGTCGACGGCTGGGTCCTGGGCCGGGAGTCGTAGGCCCGCACCGGGGCCGGTAGGACGTGGAGGGCGCCGGCGGTGGCGGGGCCGGCGATCGTCCGCCACCGGCCGGTGGCGGGCGCGAACCGCAGCGTGCCGCTGGCGTCGACGTGGAACGACCCCGCCTCGGTCCCCGCGGGGAGCTCGGCGGTCGCCGCCGGGAGCAGCCGCAGCGGCACCCGCCCGGCGGCCAGCACGGCGACACCGCCGGCGTTGGTCCCGTAGACCCCGGCGGTGTTGGCCGACCTCCCGGTCGCCGCGCCGACCACGCCGTAGCCGGCCGGGCTGGTCGTCTCGCCCCGGACCCCGGAGCCACTGCTGGTGACGACCCCGTGGACCCCGGCACCGGACTCGCTCTCGCCGCGGACACCGGCCCGGTCGGCGCTCCGCCCGACGACCGCATCGGCGAGAGGGGCCAGACCGGTCACGGCCGGTACGCCGTCCTGGCTGCTCTCACCCAGCAGCCCGGCCGGCGTGCTGGGGAAGTAGCCGTTGCGGGACCCGGCCAACCCGACGACGGCGCCCGCGCCGCCGACGGCTCGGTTCTCGACGACGACCGCCGATCCCCCGGTGATGATGGTCGAGAGCGTGGTGGTGGCCGTGGCCGTGTTGTCGGCCGCGCCCAGGGTCAGGGCCTGGCCCTGGGCGCCGGCGGCGGCGGGCCGGGCGTCGGCGGCGACGGCCACTCCGGCCGCGCCGGTGGCGGCGAGGGCACCGAGGCCCAGGAGGGCGCGGCGCCGGGTGGTCCGGTCGATCTCGGTGGCGGGTCGGTCGGTGGTCACAGGGGTGGTCTCCTCGTGCGGGGTGGTGCGATGCGGTCACCCTCTCCCGGGCCCCTTGCAGGCCGGTTGACGGCCTCTGGAAAGCGGGCCCGCGGGCCTCTGCCCTCGGCCCTAGGGTCGGCCGTCATGCGTGCTGCTCAGGTGCTGCGGTTGGACGGTCCGGACGTGATGGCGGTGGCCGAGGTCGACGAGCCGGTCGTCCACGACGGCCAGGTGGTGATCGACGTCGAGGCGGCCGGGGTCACCTTCCCCGACCTGCTGATGACCCGGGGCGAGTACCAGATGAAGCCGAACCCGCCGTTCGTCCCCGGCTCGCAGGTGGCCGGCGTCGTGCGGTCCGCGCCGGAGGGGTCGGGCCTCGCCGCCGGCGACCGGGTCGCCGCCCTGTGCGGGCTCGGTGGGCTGGCGGAGGTCGCCACCGCCGGCCCCGACGCCACCTTCCCGCTGCCCGATGGCGTGTCGTTCGCGGCCGGGGCGGTGCTGCCGGTCAACTACCTCACCGCCGAGTTCGCCTTCGAACGCCGGGGCCGGCTCCGACCGGGCGAGACGGTGCTGGTGCACGGCGCCGCGGGCGGCGTCGGGACCGCCGCCACCCAGGTGGCCAAGGCGCTGGGCGCCCGGGTCATCGCCGTGGTGTCGAGCGAGGCCAAGGCCGAGGTGGCCCGGCGGATGGGTGCCGACGAGGTCGTGATGGCCGACGGGTTCAAGGACGCGGCCCGCGAGCTGACCGGGGGGAAGGGCGTCGACGTGGTGCTCGACCCGGTCGGCGGCGACCGCTTCACCGACTCGCTGCGGTCGCTCGCCACCGAGGGGCGGCTGCTGGTGGTCGGCTTCGCCGGTGGCGAGATCCCGACGGTGAAGGTCAACCGGCTGCTGCTGGCCAACACGTCGGTGGTCGGCGTGGCGTGGGGCGAGTACGCCTTCTCCCACCCCGGCTACCTCCAGGAGCAGTGGGCCCGGCTCCTCCCCCACCTGGCCTCCGGGGCGGTCGACCCGCTGATCGGGGGCACGTACCCGCTCGACGGGGCGGCCGCGGCGGTGGCCGAGCTGGCGGCCCGGCGCGCCACCGGCACCCTGGTCGTCGAGCCCCAGCGATGACCGTCGCCATCCGGCCCGAGCAGCCGGCCGACGCCGACGCCGTGCGCTCGGTCGTCGTGGCCGCCTTCGCCAACCCGGCCCACGGCCGGTTGGTCGACGAGCTGCGTGCCGAGCCGTCGTACCGGGCCGACCGGGCGCTGGTGGCCGTCGACGGCGATCGGGTCGTCGGGTTCGTGCTCGTGACCGACTCCCCGCTCACGGCCGAGGACGGGTCGACGGGCCGGATCGCCACCCTGTCGCCGGTGGCGGTGGCACCGGACCGCCAGGGCGAGGGCATCGGTTCCGCCCTCGTCGATGCGGTGGTCGCCCGGTGCGCCGCCGATGGCGAGCCCGCGGTGGCCCTGGAGGGCGACCCCGCCTTCTACGGCCGCCTCGGCTTCGAGCCTGCCGCCCCTCACGGCCTGGTCCTCCCGCTCCCGGCGTGGGCCCGGCCCGAGGCCGCCCAGGTCCGGCCCCTCGCCGGCCCGGTGCCCGGGGGCCGAGCCACCTACGCCGCCCCCTTCGCCGCCTTCGACTGATCGTCCCGCGATGAGTGCGGGGACGTCGGCCCGTCTGACCGGCATGGCCCTCTTCGACCTCACCCCTGCCACCGATCGGCTCGCCACCCTCGTGGCGGCCGTCCCCGACGCGGCCCTGGCCGGCGCGACGCCGTGCCCCGAGATGACCGTCGCCGCCCTCCTCGACCACATCGCCGGGCTGAGCGTGGCGTTCACCCACGCCGCCACCAAGGAGCCGCTCACGGACCGCGGGCCGTCCTCCGACGCCAGCAGCCTGGTCGACGACTGGCGCACGCTGGTCCCCGAGCGGCTGGCGGCCCTCGCCGCGGCCTGGCAGGAGGACGCCGCCTGGGAGGGCACGACGATGGCCGGGCCGATCGAGATGCCCGCTCCCGACGCCGCGGCGGTCGCCCTCGACGAGGTCGTGGTCCACGGTTGGGACCTGGCCGTCGCCACCGGCCAGCCGTTCGCGGTCGCCGACGGGCTGCTCCCCGTGGTGGAGGCGTTCGTGGCGTCGTTCGGCGACGAGCGTCCGCCCGGGCTGTTCGGCCCCGCCGTCCCGCCGCCCGCCGGGGCCACCCCGCTGGAGAGGGTCGTCGCCCTCACCGGCCGCGACCCCCGCTGGACACCCAGCTCCTAGCATCGCCCGGGTGAGGCGCCGGGCGATGCTGCTGGCCGTCGTGATCGCCGTCGTCCTGGGTGCCGCCATCGCCGCGGCGGTCGCCCTGTTCGACGACGAGGGCGCGACGGACGGCGCCGGCCCACCCGGCTCGGGCGCCGGCGCCTGCGACGGCCCGCCCACGGTGGCGCTGGCCGTCGACCTCGCCGACGGCGCCCCCGAGGTCTTCGTCGTCCGCCCCGACCAGCCGCCCGCCGCCGTCCTCCCCGGCCAGGTGGCGCACGAACCGGCCGCGGCCCCCACGGGCGACCGCCTGGCGGTGACGGTGGCCGACGGCGACTACGAGTCGGCCGGCCCCGAGGGCAGCACCATCACCGTCGTCGGCGTCGACGGGGCCGGTCCACAGGCGCTCACCCCGACGACGATCGGGGTCGAGGACCAGACCCCGGCCTGGTCGCCCGACGGGGCCACGATCGTCTTCGGTCGCAGTGACTTCACCGAGCCGGCCCCGGCCGGCTGGTCGCTGCTGACCGTCCCGTCCGAAGGCGGCGAGCCCACCGAGCTGGTCGGCGCCGAGGGCCCGCTGGTCCGCGTCCAGGCCCCGGCCTGGTCCCCCGACGGCGAGCGGATCGCCTACGTCCGCTCGGTCGACGAGCCCGACGGCAGCGCCCGGGCGACATCGGTCTGGGTCGTGGGCGCGGACGGCTCGGCCCCGCGGGAGCTGGCGCCGGTACCCGACCTGGCCGTCGTGCTCGACTGGTCGCCCGACGGCACCCACCTCCTCGCCGTGCCTCGCTTCCCCGGCGACGGCCTCCCGATGGAGGTGATCGACATCGCGACCGGCGAGGTCGCGAGCGTCGACGAGGCCCCCGGGAGCGCCCGGTGGTCGACCCGGGCCGGCCGGGTGGTCGGCCTCACCCGGGACGGTGACGTGGTCGAGCAAGCCCTCGACGGCGCGACCCTCGGCGACTCCGAGGTGCTCCTGGCCCACGACGACCTGCCCGAGTCGACCTTCGAGGACGGCGGCTTCCCGGGCTTCCCCGAGGACGTCGCCGTCGTCCCCTGCCGGACCTGACCCCGCGACGCGGCGGTGTCCGACGCAACGGTGTCTGACACCGGTACGTCGGTCAGTGGTGGTGGAGGCCGACCGGCGGACCGCCGGTGCGGCCCTGGCGGAGCCACTGCTCGGTCGAGGCCCGGGCATCGGCGACCAGGGTGGCGGACCGGCTGAAGTCGGTCGGCGGGACCTTCACCGGGCACAGCGGGGGCACGACCCGGATGTCGGCCCGGTCGCCGTAGACCCGGAGGTCGTGGGCCAGGCGCCGCTGGACGAGGACGTTCAGGCCCTGGAGGGCCATGCCCAGCGCCGACCGGGGCGGCTCGGCCAGGGCGCAGGCATAGCCGGCCGGCAGGACCCAGATGACGTCGGCGCCGAGGGCGACGGCGTGGGCGATCGGGGCGTTGTCGACCACTCCGCCGTCCATGTAGGTCCGGCCGCCCAGCTCCACCGGCGGGAACACGCCGGGGATGGCGGCGCTGGCCAGCACCGACTCGACCGCCGGGCCGCGGGAGAGCGGGACGTCGGCCGAGGTGCACACGTCGACCGCCACCACGGTGACGGGCACCGGTGCCTCCTCCAGGTTCCGGTACGGCAGGTGGGTGCGCAGGAGGCGGCGCAGCCCGTCGGGCGACACCAGCCCTGGCTCCCGCCCCTGGACCGCGGCCAGGCTGCGTCGGGCCGTGGTGGGGAAGACCTCCTGGCGTCGCAGCCGCGCCCAGACCCCGGCCAGCCCCTGGGCGCCCCCGCCGCCGGGCCGGCCCGCCATGTAGGTGGCGTTGACGGCCCCGACCGAGGTGCCGACGTAGAGGTCCGGGCGCACCCCGGCCTCCTCCAGGGCGAGCAGCATCCCGACCTGGATGGCCCCGAGGTTCGCCCCACCCGTCAGCACGAAGGCCGTCGTCACGGGGCGGAGCCTGCCACCACCGCCGGCCCGCCGCGCTCGCCCACCAGACGAGAACGCGTTCTAGTGTGGGGCCATGGCCGACACCATGCTCGACGGGATGGACCTCACCGACCCCGACCTCTACGCCGAGCGGGTCCCACTGGAGGAGTTCGCCCTCCTGCGCCGCACCGCCCCCGTCTGGTGGAACGCCCAGACCGTCGAGTCCTCCGGGTTCTCCGACGGCGGGTTCTGGGTGCTCTCCCGCCACGAGGACGTCCGGGCCGTGTCGTGCGCCCGCGAAGGCTGGTCGGCCTGGGAGAACGGCTCGATCATCGCCTTCGAGGGCCAACCCATCGAGGACTCGATCGACATGCAGCGGCTCCTCCTGCTCAACATGGACCCGCCCCACCACACCGAGGTCCGTGGCGTCATCAGCAAGGGCTGCTTCACCCCCCGGGCCATCGCCAAGCTGGAGGACGGGCTGCGGGAGCGGGCGCACCGCATCGTGGCCGACGCGGTGGCGCGGGGCGAGGGCAACTTCGTCACCGACATGGCCGCCGAGCTGCCCCTCCAGGCCCTGGCCGACGTGGTCGGCTTCCCCCAGGAGGACCGAGCCCGGATCTTCGACTGGTCCAACCAG
Organism: uncultured Iamiaceae bacterium; assembly: GCA_964416885.1. GTDB lineage: Bacteria > Actinomycetota > Acidimicrobiia > Acidimicrobiales > Iamiaceae > Iamia. The sequence goes on along the minus strand of CAYQGF010000107.1, from coordinate 3,521 downwards.
ATGATCGGGGCGACCGACCCCGACTTCACGGGCGACCCGCTCGTCGCCGCCACCGAGATCCTCGCCTACGGCTACACCCTGGGCGAGGAGCGGCGGACCTGTCCGATGGACGACGTCATCACCCGGCTGGTGCAGGCCGACTCGCCCGACGGCGCCCTCAGCTCGGAGGAGTTCGGCTGGTTCATCATGATCCTGGCCGTCGCCGGCAACGAGACGACCCGCAACGCCATCACCCACGGGATGCAGGCGTTCTTCGACAACCCCGAGCAGTGGGAGCACTTCAAGGCCGAGCGGCCCGCCACCATGGCCGACGAGGTGGTCCGGTGGGCCACGCCGGTGGTCGCCTTCCAGCGCACCGCCACCGAGGACACCGAGGTCGGCGGGCAGGCGATCGCCAAGGGCGACCGGGTGGGGCTGTTCTACGCCTCGGCCAACCGCGACGAGGCCGTCTTCACCGACCCCAACCGGTTCGACATCACGCGGGACCCCAACCCCCACGTCGGCTTCGGCGGGGGCGGCGCCCACTTCTGCATCGGCGCCAACCTGGCCCGGATGGAGATCAACCTGATCTTCGAGGCCATCGCCGACCTGGCCCCCGACATCGCCCCGCTCGGCCCGCCCCGCCGGCTCCGCATGGGCTGGCTCAACGGGGTCAAGGAGCTTCCCGTCCGCTACGCCTGACGTCGCAACACGGCGAGGACCTCGGCGTCGGAGGTCTGGCGGAAGTCGGCGTACCACCGGCCGACGGCCCGGAGGTCGGGCCGCACCAGGGGGCACACCACGTCGGCCAGGTCGCCGAGCCGCTCGATCGTCGGCGGCGCACCGACCGGCACGGCCAGGGTCAGCGACCGGGGCCCCTGGCGACGCACGCTACGGAGGGCGGCCTCGGCGGTGGCGCCGGTGGCCAGCCCGTCGTCGACGACGACCACGTCGCGGTCGGCCACCTCGGGGCACGGCCGGTCACCCCGGTAGGCCGCGACCCGGCGGGCCAGCTCGGCCCGCTCCGCCTCGACCACGGCATCGACGGCCGCCGCCGCCCGGGGCGGCCGGTGCCCGACGGCCTCGCCCCACACGACCTCGTCGCTCCCCTCGGCCAGGGCGCCGAGGGCCAGCTCGGGCTGGTCGGGGGCGCCGACCTTGCGGACGACGAGGACGTCGAGGTCCGCCGCCAGGGCCTCGGCCACCGGCGCCGCGACCGGCACCCCGCCCCGGGGCAGGGCCAGCACCAGCGGGCGCACCCACTCCCGGCCGCCCCCGACCAGCGCGGCCGCCAGCACCTCCCCCGCGTCGGTCCGGTCCCGATAGGTCACGCCCATGGCCCGCGACCTACCCACTCCTCGTACCGGTGATCAGATTCCTCGCCGGGAGGGGGAATCCGATCACCGGTACGAGGAAGGTCGGGCGGGGAACGGGGTCAGGGCGAGGTGCGATAGTCGTCGAAGGGCTCGTCGCGGTGCTGGAGGGCGGTGGTGAGGCCGTCACGGCGGACCTCCTCGAGGAAGCTGGCGAAGCCCTTCTGGTGGGTGGCCAGGGTGCACATCTCGGTGCCGGTGCGGATGGCCGCCCGCAGGCCCATGACCTCCATGGCCCGGTGGACGGTGCGCTTGTTGAGGGCGGCGATGTCGGGCGGGACCAGGGCGATGCGCCGGGCCACGGCGAGCACCTCGTCCTCCAGCTCGTCGGCCGGGAACACCCGGTTGGCCCACCCCAGGGCGACGGCCTCCTCGCCGGTGACGGCGTCGCCGGTGAGCATCATCTCCATGGCCCGGCGGGGGCCGAGGAACCAGGCGTGGAACTGCATGTCGGGGACGCCGAAGCGCACCGCCGGGTAGCCGATGCGGGCGTCGTCGCTGACGTAGACCAGGTCGCACCCGGTGGCCAGCTCCGACCCGCCGGCCAGGCACCAGCCGTGGACCTGGGCGATCACCGGCGTGGCCAGGTCCCAGATCGCCATCCACGACTCGGTGACGTGGCGGGGCCACTGCCCGTCGGCCGGAGCGGTGTGGAACGGCAACGGCTCGGTCGGGTCCTGCTGGAGGTCGTAGCCGGCCGAGAAGCAGGTCCCCGCGCCCCGGACGACCATCACCCGCACGGCCGCGTCGGCGTCGCCGGCCCGCAGGGCCGACAGCAGCTCGCCGCGGAGCCGGTTGCCGAGGGCGTTGCGCTTCTCGGGCCGGTTCAGGGTGATGCGCCGGACGCCCTCGGCCGGGTCGTCGACGACCACGAACCGGTACGTCTCCGCCGAGGGCTCGGCCGGGCTGGGCATCGACGACGGCTCGTACGGCGTGGCGTCGCTCACGAGGAGCCGACCAGGCTGACGCCGGCGGCCCGGCGGAGGGCGTCGTTGGCGTCGTCGGGGAGCGTCTCCAGCGGTTCGGCGACCTCGGCCACGGTCGGCCCGAACCGCTCGGCCAGCGGGGCCAGGGCGTCGAGGTCGAACCCGTACAGCCCGGCGGCGTTGGCGGCCACCAGTTGGTGGACCTCGGCCGGCGGGAGGTCGTGCACCAGCACCCGCAGCCCTTCCCGGGTGAAGGGGTGGGTGCCCTCGTCGTGGGGGTAGTCGCTGCCCCACATGAACCGGTCGGCGCCGATGACGTCGCGGGCGGCCAGGTCGGCGGGCGTGGGCTGGCTGACGCCGAACCACACGTTCCGGCGGACGTAGTCGGTGGCCGAGCGGGGCAGGACGTGCTCGGCGCCGTAGCGGATCTCGCCGGTGGCGCCGGTGTCGCGGATCGAGGCGAGGGTGGCGTCGAGCCGCTGGAGCAGCGGCGGGGCCCAGGCCGCGCCGGCCTCGGTGACCACCATCCGCAGGCCGGGGTGGCGCTCGAACACGCCCGACAGCAGGAGCTGCACCAGCGGCCGCTGCGAGTAGAAGGGCACCTCGGTGATGTAGAGCAGCATGGACACCGGGTGCGGGCCGTAGTCGGGGGCGCCGGTGCCGCCGTGGACGTTGACCGGCAGCCCCAGCTCCTCCAGCTCGGCCCACAGCGGCTCGTAGGCCGGGTCGTGCAGCGGCCGCACCCAGGTGCAGTCGGGCGGGACGTTGGGCAGCAGCACCCCGCCCCGGAGCCCGTGCTCCTTGCACCAGCGGGCGTCGGAGACGGCGTCGTCGACATCGTTGACGAAGATCTGCCCGATGCCCGCCCGACGCTCCGGGAAGCGGTCGCACCAGTCGACCAGCCAGCGGTTGTGGGCCTGGATGCCGGCCCGGCGGTGCGCGTAGTCCTCGGGCTTCGGTGGTGCCGCGAACAGCACGAACGAGGGGAAGAACGGCGGCACCGTGTTGGGGAAGACGACCTCGGCCACCACGCCGTCGTCCTCCTGCTGGCCGTTGCGCATCTCGTCGTCCCAGTTGCGGAGCTTCCGGGTGTCGCCGAGGTCGCGGAACGGGTTGCGGTACTCGCCCCGCCAGGCGTCGAAGTCGTCGCGGTAGGCCGGGTCGAGGTACTCCCGGTACTGGGCGTGGCTGCCGCCGGCGTGGCAGTCGGCCGAGATCAGCGTGTAGTGGTCGTCGGGCGCGG
>CAYQGF010000106.1:5235-9636 GCA_964416885.1 uncultured Iamiaceae bacterium | reverse complement strand
GCCCGCTTGGCCTCGTCGGACTCGAGGGCGATGGTCACCACCATCTGCGGGAGGATCACGCCCTCGGGCAGCGGCAGGACGGGAAGGGTGCGGGGTTCGACGGTGGGCATGGGGACGGCCTCCGGTGCAGGAGTCACTTGCAGAGTGCAAGCCACAACCTACGGCGCACCCACCTCATTCCCACCCGTTCTCGCCACCGGTCACAGGGCGGCGAGGGCACCTCGGAGCCGGTCCATCGTCGCCGCCACCCCGTCGGCCCGACCGGCCCGCACCAGCCACTCCGGCTCGGTGGCCAGGATGCGGACCTCGACCAGCCGGCCGGCTCGGGCCAGCGCCCCCGGGTCGGCGACGGTGAGGGCGGCGTAGGCGCGGGCCAGCTCGTCGTGGTCGACCACCAGGTCGGGGTCGACGTAGCGGAGCCAGCCCAGGTCGAGCGCCGGCGGGCCGCCCTTCACCCCCTCCCAGTCGACCAAGGCGGCGACGACCGGGCCGCGGACCAGCAGGTTGGCGGGGCTCACGTCACCGTGGACGAGCATCGCCGGGCCGCCCAGCTCACCCGCCCCGGCTCGGAGCCGCTCGAGCGCGGCGTGCGGCAGGTCGGCGAACGTCGGGGCGTGACGGGCCACCGCCGCGGCCGAGGCCGCGACCCGCGCCTCGGCGCCGTCCACGAACCACGACACGATGTCCGACGCCGAGCCGCGGAGGTGCTCGTCCAGGGAGCCGAAGCCGTCGACCGGCACCGAGTGGACCGCGGCCAGCACCTCGGCCAGGGACCGGGCGACGGCCCGACGCTCCGGCGCGTCGCGGCCCGGGCGGTCGGCCAGCGACGGGGCGTCGACCCAGTCCGCCACCATCACGTCGACATCGGGACGGCCCGGGGCCACACCGACGTAGCGGACCTCCGGCACGGGCACCCGACCGGCGACGGCCGCCATCGCCGCCCGCTCGACGGTGAACCGCGACGGCCCCAGCTTGGAGACCCGCACCACGAAGGCCGTTCCGCTCCCGGTGCCCACCCGCAGCACGTGGTTGCTGTTGCCCCGGTCGACCGGCGTCACGTCGGTCGCCTCCACGCCCAGCTCGGACCGGACGACGGCCCGGCACAGCGCCTCGACCTCGGGCCCCTCCATCAGCCCGGCACCCGCCCGACGGACAGCAGCCGGACCTCGTCGTCGACCACCTCGAAGGTCGTCACCGAGCAGTGGGGCACCCGCAGGCGAGCGGCCGGGGCCGCGGTGCGACCCTCCTCGATCGTGTCGTGGAGGCACTGCAGCAGCCCACCGTGGGCGACGAGCACCGGACACACCCCGACCCGGTCGAGCATCACCAGGCGCAACCGTTCGCCGGCCTCCCGGGCCGTGGGCGCGCCGGGGTGGGGGACGCGGTCGCGGTCGACGGCGGTCTCGTCCCAGAGCCGGCAGAACTGCTCGAAGCTCTGGCCGGCCACGTCGCCCCAGTTCATCCGCTCCCGCAGTCGGCCGTCGACGACCACGCCCACCCCGAGGGCGGCACCGATGGCCTCCGCCGTCTCCCGGGCCCGGAGGAGGGGGCTGGTCACCACCACGTCGACGTCATGGGCACCGAGCCACGCCGCGGCTCGCGCCGCCTGCTCCCGCCCGAGCGCCGAGAGCGGCACGTCACCGGGCACCCCGGGCCCCACGTGACCGTGGCGGACGTAGAACCCCTGGCCCACGCCGCGACGGCACCCAGCACCCCCGGCGGGGTCGGCGGTTATCGCGCCTGGTCGACGAGGCGGAGGACCTCGGTGGCGACCAGGTCGGGCTCGGTGAACGGGACCATGTGGGACGACCGGGCCGCCTCGACCCACCGGCCCTGGGGGAGGCCCTCGGCCCGCCGGCGGTGGGCGACGACCAGGTCGTCGCGCTGGCCCTTCGGCTCCAGACGGGACCGGGCCGTGCCCGAGATGACCGTGACCGGGACGTCGGGCAGTGCAGGCGGGTCGTCGCGCAGCTCGCGGAGGTCGTCGATCGAGCGAGCGACCTCGGCGACCTGCGTGGCTACTGCAGCCGCGGTGCCGTCCTCGGCCCGCATGGCCGAGCGGTGCGGCTCGGGCAGGTGGCGGGCCAGCCGGCGGGCTGGGATGCGGAAGAGGCCGAGCCGGCCGATCGTCGGCAGGGTCCGCATCATCATCGCCGTGCGGGACCGGTTCTTCGGGGTGAAGAACAGGTCGCAGAGCTCCTCGGTCTGGTCGACGAGGACCACGCCGACGACCCGGTCCGGCACCCGGGACGCCGCCACCCGGACGATCGGGCCGCCCCAGCTGTGCCCGACCAGCACGACCGGACCGTCGACCGAGGCGAGGACGTCGAGGTGATCGGCGACCAGCTCGTCGAGGCCCCGCGGCCCGGGGGCGGCCGGGCTCCGGCCCAGCCCGCTGCGGTCGTAGACGACGGTCGACGTGCGGGCCGCCACGGCCGGGAGCACCGCGCCCCACATGGCCCGGGACCCGCCCATCCCCGACTCGAACACGACGGTGGGCGTGCCCGACCCGGCCCGCTCGTCGTGCAGGGTGCGCCCGTCGCCCGTGGTGACCGTCATGCGTCCGGGTCCGGGGCGCTGGTGTCGGCGGCGTGGCGCCAGTAGGCGACGAGCGAGACCCGTTCCCGGGGGAGGCCCTTCTCGTCACGGACGAAGCGGCGGACCTTGGTGAGCGACCGGCTCTCGCCGCCGCCGAAGACGTAGGTGTGCTCGCCCAGCCCGTCGAGGCCTCGCACGGCGTCGACCAGCAGCGTGGTGGCGGTGCCGGGCTCGGCGCCGTCGCGGTGCACCCAGGTGACGGTGGCCCCCGGGTGGTCGGGCAGCGGCTGGCGCTCGTCGGTGCCGTCGGTCTCGGCCACCACCTGGATGCGGGCCTCGGGCGGCAGCAGGTCGAGGACGCCGGCCACCGCGGGGAGACCGGTCTCGTCGGCCACCAGCAGGTAGGCGTCGGTGTCGGGCGGCGGCCCCCACGAGGTCCGGGGCCCCCACAGCGCCACCGGGTCGCCGACCTGCGCCCGACCGGCCCACGCCGAGGCCGTGCCCGTGTCGCTGCTGTCGCCGTGGAGGACGAACAGGGCGACCAGCTCCTTAGTGTCGGCCCGCCACTCGCGCACCGTGTAGTAGGCACCGGCCGGACGTTCGTCCTCGGCGACGGCGAAGAAGTCCCGCTCCCACGAGAACGTCTCGTCGACGGTCAGCTCGGTGCGGCCGGGCGGCGGGAGCAGGACGTAGACGAAGGCGTCGGGGCCGTTCGGCTCGAAGTCGTCGAGGCCGCCGCCGAAGGTGATCTCGCGCAGGTGGGGGTGGATGTCGCGCACGGCCACCACCGACGAGATGAAGGTGCGGATCGCCGCCATCGGGTCCTCGTCGGCACCGGGGGTCGCGTCCTCGCCCAGCGCCTCGCGGGCCAGGGTCACCAGGTCGAGCAGGCGGAGGGTCAGGTCGTCGGGGCCGGTGGCGGGCTCGGCGAAGTCGACCCGCACGACGTGGTCGCCCTCGGCGTCGGTGACGACGGCGTCGAGCCCGGTGGCGTCGATCGCCGTGGCCCGGCAGGCGGTGGCGTCGGGCCGCCCGCCCAGCCCCCGGCCGACCTGGAGGACCGCCGGGGCGAAGTCGTCGTTGAGGTGCTCGAGCAGCTCGTCGCCGTGCTCGTCCAGGTAGGCGGTCAGGTCCGAGGGGGGCGCGTCGGTCACCCGGCCACGGTAGGTGTGGTTAGGTGCGCCTTACAAGGGCCGGGACGGCGGGCTGATGTCGGGCCGGGGCCTACTCCAGGTCGTCGGCGAGCACCGAGTTGATGCCCTGGAGGCTGATGCCCTCGTCGCCGTAGACGGTCCACGGGTCGGACCGGACCCGCTCGTCGAGGGCCACCGCGTCGTCGCCGACGAGGATGCGCCACTCCCCGGCCCGCACGCCGTCGAGGATGACGGTGGCGGCCTCGGCGGCGTTCATCGGGGCGTTGTCGCGGAAGGCCTCGCCCATCGAGGTCATGAAGCCGAGCACCGTCTCGTCGTCGAGCTCGGAGCCGTCGAAGCCCCGCTTGGCCATCATCTCCCGCACCGACGCGGCCCGCTCGGCGGGCGGGGTGTCACCGGCGTGGATCGTGCTGCTGTTCAGCATGATGTCGGTGCCGATGTGGCCCGGCATCACCACCGAGGCCTTGACGTGGGGGGCGTGGACCCGCAGGTCCTCCAGCAGCGCCTCGGTGAAGCCCTTCACCGCGAACTTGGCCGCGCTGTAGGCCGTGTGGGGGACGCCGGGGCCGAGCGATGCCCAGAAGCCGTTGACGCTGCTGGTGTTGACCACGTGGGCCTCGGGGGCGGCCACCAGCAGCGGGAGGAAGGAGCGGCAGCCGTTGTAGACGCCGCCCCAGCACACGCCGAAGGTGCGCTCCCACTGCTCCCG